>NZ_JBEHVV010000017.1:0-46424 GCF_040227395.1 Coprococcus sp. RTP21428st1_C9_RTP21428_210409 | reverse complement strand
CCCTCAAGATAAGATATCCCAT
The DNA here is from genome assembly GCF_040227395.1 of Coprococcus sp. RTP21428st1_C9_RTP21428_210409. Taxonomy (NCBI): domain Bacteria; kingdom Bacillati; phylum Bacillota; class Clostridia; order Lachnospirales; family Lachnospiraceae; genus Coprococcus; species Coprococcus sp. RTP21428st1_C9_RTP21428_210409. Next base: position 46,402 of record NZ_JBEHVV010000017.1, on the reverse strand, counting down.
CTTCGGAGTAAGACCCCTTGAAGACTACAAGGTTGATAGGCTTTGTGTGTAAGTGTGGTAACGCACTCAGCTGAGAAGTACTAATAGGTCGAGGACTTATCCTTAGAGGTTTCTAAGAGATAAGCTTTAGAAGATACCTCTTTCTGTGTGAAATTCTGAAGGTACAAGTTAAAAAAATATAAAAAACACTTGCATTTTCAAGTCAAATGTGTTAACATTGACAAAGACGCCGTGGTTTACCAGGTGATATTCCTCGATAGCTCAATGGTAGAGCACTCGGCTGTTAACCGAGGGGTTGTAGGTTCGAGCCCTACTCGGGGAGCTGCTTTTGAAAACCTGGCCCCATGGTCAAGCGGTTAAGACATCGCCCTTTCACGGCGGTAACACGGGTTCAAATCCCGTTGGGGTCATTTGACAATTAAATATGCCGATGTGGCTCAATTGGCAGAGCAGCTGATTTGTAATCAGCAGGTTATCGGTTCGAGTCCGATCATCGGCTTTTTGCTTAAAGCAAGAAGTTGCCAAAAGCAATAAATGGGTGGATTCCCGAGTGGCCAAAGGGGACAGACTGTAAATCTGCTGCGTAATGCTTCGATGGTTCGAATCCATCTCCGCCCATTTTATTTTTTTGCCGCGGGGTGGAGCAGTCTGGAAGCTCGTCGGGCTCATAACCCGAAGGTCATAGGTTCAAATCCTGTCCCCGCTATTTTTATGTAAGCCCAGATAGCTCAGTTGGTAGAGCAGAGGACTGAAAATCCTCGTGTCGCTGGTTCGATTCCAGCTTTGGGCACTAGATGAAAAGCTGAAACTTTTATGAGTTTCAGCTTTTATTTGTTTATGCGGGCAAAGCCCTCCAAAACGTACAGTATGTATATTTATAGGATTCCGAAGGAGGAGATATCAGAATGGTATTTGAGGTTGGACAGGTTATAAAGATGAAGAAGGCGCATCCTTGTGGAACGAATTCCTGGGAGATACTCAGAGTAGGAATGGATTTCAGACTCAGATGTACTGGCTGTGCTCATCAGGTCATGGTGCCCAGAAAATTGGTGGAGAAGAACTTCAAGGGATTTATTGAAGAATAAAAAAGAAGCAGGATCATGATTAGGCGATTATGATTCTGCTTCTTTTTTTATATAAAGTTTTTTGTGAGCCGATTGAGTATAACTCATATATTAGCTTTACTCTCTTTAAGGGAGGAGCGCAGCCGTCAAGCGGCTGCGCCAATTAAGGGATTGGGGGGTGTAGTCATTTCTGACTACAAAAAAGGGAGTAAATAACAAAAAATAGTAAATTGTCAAATTTCAGTGTAAGCTGTCAACGCTTTCTGTTGTCTTTCTGTATCTCTTGCTTACAAGTTGATAATATGATAAATGGATCAGGATTGCAATAGCATTTGGCTCATTTAGGTTATAATGCCATATTTGTTGGCGATTTTGACTGTTTTTGACTACTTTTGCATGTATAATCGTAAAAAATCATCTGATGTAACATAACGCAACGATATTGCGCAAGTTGCACACAGACAAGTTGCGCAATACAGAAGAGATATATAATAATAAAAGAGCAGAATCACGATTAGGCGATCATGCTTCTGCTCTTTTTATTTATATAAGATTTTTTGTGAGCTGATATTGAATATATCATAACATTTGGTTACTCACCTTTAAGGGAGGGACGCAGCCGCTTGACGGCTGCGTCAATTAAGGGATTGGGGGGTGTAGTCATTTCTGACTACGAAAAAAGGGAGTAAAAACAAAAAATAGTAAATTGTCAAATTCCAGTGTAAGCTGAAGATGTTTCTGTTGTTTTTGTATCTCTTGCTTACAAGCTGATAATATGACATAAACGTTATTTATGCAATAGCATTTGACTGTTTTCCGTCATATTCACATATTCATAATAAATTTTGACTGTTTTTGACTGAAAAGGAATAAATCAGACATTTGTACTATTCAAATGGTATGTTTATGTGATATAACTTTACTTATATGACGTGATAATACATTATTCCACAGATGAATTATCACAGATAATATGCATACGAAAAAAGATCAGGGAGGATCAAGATGAAGAGCAGCAAGAAAAATCTTATTGCCATCGCCGTGGTAATTCTCATTATTGCGGTTCTCGGAATTCTGTCTATATATGTAGATAAGATTCCATCGCCATCGACATATGCGACATTCTGGGCACTTGTACCATCGGTTGTCGCTATCACGCTGGCACTTATAACGAAGGAGGTTTACAGTTCACTGTTTATAGGAATTGTAATAGGAAGTGTGTTTGCCTCCGGATTCAGTTTTACGGGCAGTATATCGAATGTACTGCAGGATGGACTGATCGCACAGCTTTCAGATTCATATAATGTAGGTATACTGATATTCCTTGTCATTCTTGGAACCATAGTTGCACTTATGAACAAGGCAGGTGGATCCAAGGCATTTGGTGACTGGGCAGCTACCCATATCAAGACCAGACAGGGCGCGCAGCTCTGCACAGTTCTTCTGGGAGTTCTGATATTTATCGATGACTATTTTAACTGCCTCACAGTCGGCAGTGTTATGAAGCCTGTAACTGATAAACACAGGATATCAAGGGCGAAGTTTGCATATGTTATAGATGCAACAGCGGCACCTATATGTATCATAGCCCCTGTATCATCATGGGCTGCAGCCGTCAGTGGATTTGTAAAGGGTGAGGATGGCTTTGGTCTGTTTATAAAAGCCATACCATATAACTATTATTCATTCCTCACACTTGCGATGATGATCGCAATGATCGTTATGAAGGTTGAGTTTGGTTCCATGGAGAAGCATGAGCTCAATGCCCTGAAGGGAGATCTTCTCTCAATGGGAGATGGCAAGAAGACTGTCACAGCAGAGGAGACTGATGTGGTCAACAGCAACGGCAAGGTAGTTGATCTTATAATACCTATCATATGTCTTGTTATCTGCTGCATTATAGGAATGATCTACACAGGTGGATTCTTCAGCGGTGTAAGCTTTGTAGAGGCATTCTCAAACAGTGATGCATCTGTTGGACTTGCAATTGGAAGCTTGTTCGGACTGCTTATTACAATTCTTCTGTATGTGATAAGAGGAGTCCTGGATTTTGGTAAATGTATGGAGGCTATACCAGAGGGCTTTAAGGCAATGGTACCGGCTATACTGATCCTTACATTCGCATGGACGCTCAAGGGAACTACCGATATGATGGGTGCAAAGGATTTTGTACAGACAGCAATGACATCTGCATCGGGAAGTCTGTTTAGTTTCCTTCCTGCGGTTATATTTATAGTTGGATGTCTCATGGCGTTTGCAACAGGAACATCATGGGGAACATTTGGAATACTTATCCCTATTGTGTGTGCAGTATTTGAGGGTAAGAATAATGAGCTTATGATCATAGCGATATCAGCATGTATGGCTGGAGCTGTGTGTGGAGATCACTGCTCACCTATATCAGATACCACTATCATGGCATCAGCAGGAGCGCAGTGTAACCATGTAAATCATGTGGCAACACAGCTTCCATATGCGATAACAGCGGCTATCATGTCATTCGTGTCATATGCTATAGTTGGACCGCTTACATACCATCTGCATGTTAAGTGGTTTATCATGCTTCCGATATTCATAGCAATGATGGTTCTTCTGATATTTGTACTCAGGGTCATCAAGCGCAGGAATCCTGCAAGTTATGTGAATGCGGATACTAGAGTAGCGGATGCGGAGTAGGCAGATCAAATTGTAAATAAAAGGTATATTTAACGAAAAAAATAGTTGACTTATGATGGAACATAAGTTAATATGTGAGAGTAGAGTTTTCATTTATTTGAATCCTCTCTCCCCTCATTATGGTGACCAGGTACCCCCTGGTCACTTTTTTGTTTATATGGACAAAATATAGCATGGGCACTTTATATTTGTTAACTTGAGCAATCACATGTAAAGGTATATTCTATATACCATAGATGCCGGGGAGACAGACATCATAATAAATAAAGGAAAGAGAGTAGTTATGCAGGATAACAGAGAGATAACAAATGAAGAAGTCCAGAAGGCTTCGGAGATAATCAACAATTTGCTGAGTTACTATAACAGTAAGGTTGTGGGACAGCCTTATCTGGGATATTCACTTCTGGTTGCAATGATGACAAACGGTCATGTGCTTCTGGAATCCGTTCCAGGACTTGCCAAGACCACTGCTGCCAGGGTTATGACAGAGGCGGTTAATGGATCATTTTCAAGGATCCAGTGTACACCGGATCTTATACCGAGCGACATAATTGGAACCCAGATGTACAACATGGCGACCAATACATTTGAGGATAAGATAGGTCCGGTTTATTCGAACTTTGTACTACTCGATGAGATAAACAGGTCCAGTGCGAAGACACAGAGTGCCATGCTGGAGGCGATGCAGGAGAGAGAAGTCAGTATAGGAGGAAAGACATATAAGCTGCCGGAGGTGTTCGTGGTAATAGCGACCCAGAATCCGATCGAATCTGAGGGTACGTATGTGCTGTCAGAGGCACAGCTTGACAGATTCCTTCTAAAGGAGACTGTGACATATCCAAGCGCAAGGGATGAGATGGAGATACTCAACAGAGTGGAGGCAGGGGTTTTTTCAGACGTGAAGTCCGTTGCCAGCGTTGACGATGTGGTGTATCTTCAGAAGCTGTGCAAGAGGATTTATATAGATCCGGCGATAAAGAAATATATAGTTGATATAGTTCAGGCAACCAGAATGACGGATAAGATACTTGCACCTGAGCTTGCACAGTATGTTGCCATGGGTGCGAGCACAAGAGCGGCTATTGCGTTCATGGAGGTAGCAAAGGCGATCGCACTTATAAATGGGAGAAGATATTGTGTTCCTGATGATGTGAAAGCACTCAGATATTCAGTCCTGAGACACAGGATCATGCTTACATTTGCCGCTGTTGCGGAAGACGTGAAGATTGAGAAGATTATAGATGCCATAATAGGTTCGGTTAAGACGCCGTAGGGGAAGACAGTTAATTATGAAGATGACATATATATCCAGAATACAGGGAAATATGAAGGGATATAAGACCATATATACTACCAAGGCAACGTCGAGGATAATCGATGGTTCGTACAATTCCATCTATAAGGGCAGGAGTATGAACTTTGATGAGCTCAGGGAGTATGTCGTTGGCGATGATATCAAGGACATGGACTGGAAAGCATCTGCCAGGAGCCAGAAGCTTCTGGTCAGACAGTATATCGCCGAGAAGAAGCATAATATAATGCTGGTGATGGATGCCGGAAAACGTATGCTTGGATATGCCAATGATGTTCAGGAGAAGAGTGACGTTGCACTTATGGCGGCAGGAACCCTGGCATATATGGTGTGTGACAATGGTGATTATGTGAGCGCTACTTATGTTTCAGACAGGGGCGTGGAGCACTATCCGTTTAAGACAGGCTTTGCAAATGTCGAAAATATTCTTGCGGGTTACCACAGGAACGTTACCATGACTAATGACTCGGATACGGGGGATGCGCTGAGCTTCATTGCGAGGAATTTCAGGAGGAGAATGATCATACTTGTGGTGACGGACACCAGAGGTATCCTGAATATGTCGGAGGCAACTGTAAAGCAGTTAAAGGTACTGCATGATATACTGCTTATAAATGTTGAGGATGCCGGGATGAACGGTAAGAATGTATATGACATATCCGGTGACACATATATTCCTGAATTTTTTACCAGGGACATGAAGCTGGCAAAGAAGGAAGAGAGGAAAAGGCAGGAGCTTTCAAGTGCCTGTGACGACAAGCTTAAGAAACTTGGTATTTCGTACCTGACGGTCAGGTCTTCTGACAGCATGGATGAAAAGATAGTAGAGCTGCTCAACAAGCACAAGACTGAGAGCTCTGGAAAGTAGTTAAATGGGCTGATGCCCGGAGATAAGAGGAAGAAGATATAAGATATGGAAAGTTCAGTGAATTTGCAGGAGCCGCTTTCGTATGTGGTATGGCCGATCGTGCTGACCGGAGCGATAACAGCCGCAGTGCTGTTGTTCTTTGGTGTCTGCTGGTATCTGGGAAGACGTAGAAAAATGGCGGCGGAGCTGCCGAAGGTGGTGAAGCCTGCGCCTATGGATATGGGTAGAGTGAAGGCCAGATATCTGTCAGAACTGGCGGATATTGCGGGACAGTATGATCAGGGAAAACTTGATGTAAGAGGTGCATATCAGCGTATGAGCCGTTGTATCAGGGGATTTGTTCATGCTGCAACCGGCATAAGGGTTCAGAATTATACTCTGTATGATATAGAAAGATTAAACATGCCGGAGCTGTACTACCTTGTGGCTGAGTATTATGCGCCGGAATTTGCAAGAAAGTCCGATGGTGATGTGAGGGCTTCCCTTGAGAAGACAAGGAGTTTGATTGAGAGATGGCAATAAAATATCATATTGTTCTATATGCAGGCCTGGCTATTGCGCTGTTTATGCTGGTATTTGTGTTTGTGAAATACAAAAAGACAAAGAAATATGCCGGAGGAAAAAAGATCGCAGGGCTCATATGCCAGGAAGATGAGGCATATTTCAGGAAAAGAAAAATATTATATAAGACCGGGCTTACAGCCACGCTCATATGCTGCGTACTGGTTGTCGTATCGGCATTCCTGCTCATGGCAAAACCATACACGAGCAGGCGTATGCAGGATGAAAAGTATTGCAGGGACATCATTCTGTGTATCGACATATCAACATCCGTGGATTATCTCAACGAGAATCTGCTGGACAAGCTGAAGAAAACAGTTGATGAGCTTCAGGGCGAACGTTTTGGAATCGTGATATTTAACACAAGTCCGGTGCTGCTTACTCCGCTCACGGATGATTATGAGTATGTGAAGGATCAGCTTGATCTGATCGCACAGTGTCTGAAGAGCAGAAATGAAGTGAATCTGGACGATGCATTTTCATCGGGGTACGACTGGATATATTATCAGGCATATATATCATCTGGAACTCTGATTGGAAATGAGCAGAGGGGAAGCTCACTTATAGGGGACGGCCTTGCTGCTGCGGCAATCGATTTTTCGGATGCTGACAAGGAGAGGACAAAGGTGGTAATATTCTCCACTGACAATGATATACAGGGAACACCGGTGGCAACTCTGGATGAGGCGGCCGATATATGTGTTTCAAACAATGTCACGGTGTATGGAGTTGGAACAAAGGAGATGACACCGGAAAACAAGGAGTCCATGAAGAATGCGGTGGAGAAGACCGGTGGTAAATTCTATCTTGAGGAGGAATCCGGATCATTTGGAGAGATAGTATCATCGATAGAAAAGCTGAGTAAGAATCTGGTCAAGGTGAGGATGGTGGATGTTGAGACACCTGAGCTGTTATATCCATTTGTATTGATGCTGGTTCTGTTTGCAGGAATGCTAGGACTTGGCCGCTGGCTCAAATTATAAGACGTTACAGGAGAGAATTATGAGAATAGATCCAATTATACCAATCTGGCTTATGCTCATATTGTGCGTTGGCATGGCGTTCCTGAAAAGGCGGAAGAGAAGCGCATATATAAGGCAGATAGCTGCCATCATACTGATATTTCTCATCAATCTGAGGATCATGGTCCCAAGCAGCAATGTGGAGACAAGTGTCCGGAAGCTTGACACATATGTGCTGTTCGTTGTGGATGACACCATAAGCATGCTGGCTCAGGATTATGCTGGGGATACAGAGAGGCTGACGGCGGTGAAGAAAGACTGCGAGCACATAGTTGATGAGATGGACGGTGCTAAATTTGCAGTCATAACTTTCAATAATAGTGCAAATCTGATATCGCCATATTCGGATGATTCAAATTTTGCAAAAAGTGTTCTGGATTCAATATATCCGCTGGATTCGCTATATGCCAGGGGGTCGTCCATGAATGTCTGCATAGATGTGATGACGGATACCCTTAAGCGTGCAAAGGAGAAAAATGATGGAAATGTGGTCGTGTTCTTTATAAGCGATGGTGAAATAACCAACGACGACAGACTCAAGTCATTTGACGGGGCGAAAAAATATATTGATGGAGGCGCAGTGTTGGGGTACGGCACAAAGGAAGGCGGCAACATGTATGTGAAATCATATTACGATGACCGGAAGGAGCTGCTTGAGGACACATCGGACTACCCGTATAAACCAGCGGTGTCGAAGATCGATGAGGATAATCTGAAAAAGATTGCCGATGATCTGGGCGTCGACTATATAAATATGAACGATGGTTCTGCGCTGGATAAGGTTGTGGAGAAGTCACTGGGAACCGCTGAGTCAACGGATAAGGGTAAGACCATAGGATATGTGGATATATATTATCTGTTTGCAGCATTATTTGCAGGACTTGTTGTATATGAATTTTTTGATATGAGAAAGAAAGTCATAAAATGAAAAACAGATCAGGAATAATAAAGATCGTTGCTGCAGTGACCGGAGCTGTCAGCCTGCTGTGTATGGCGGTGCTTCTGGTGAATTATCTGTGCAATGAGCATTTTATAAGTGAATACAAAAAGGGACAATATGTGGACAGCACAGTGAACGCCGTGCTTGGCTTTACTCAGCCACATATATACCATTATAATCTTGGTGATGTATATTACAGTCAGGGAGATTACGAGGGCGCCGAGCAGGAGTTTCGTAAGGCACTTGAAAAGAAGCCGGGTGGTGAGTCCGACTGTAAGACAAGGGTCAACCTCGCGCTGTCCATAGTGAAGCAGATAGATCCTGATGGTGTTACCAAAGAGAATCTGGATGAGGTGATAGACATACTTGAGGGGGCAAAGGACATTCTCATAGAGAATGACTGCGCCCACAGGGATGATGAGGATGGACATTACGAGGATGCACAGACTCTGAAGGATGAGATAGATGCCTTTGAGGAGCAGCTCAGGAAGCAGACGGAGGAACAGGATCAGAAAGGTGATCAGGATCCAAATGACCAGAAGAGTCAGGGCTGTGACGATGAAAACGAAGAGGATACACAGGAGCCTCAGTCTTCTGATAAAGAATCGGAGATACGAAAGCAGCTCGATGCCATCCAGGGAGACAGTCTTGAGCAACGAAATCAGGAGATGGATGCATACGAGACATACAAAAATGAACATGATTACTACGGCGGACGCACTTGGTGATCATACATTAATAGACATTAAATTCTAAATATAAAACTTGCGCAATATTAAGACGCGGGGTATAATACTGCTAGTTATGGTCATTTGTGGAAAAGTGACCAGAATAAGGAGATAGAATCGAGCAATGGTAAATGAAGAAAAGGTCATTCTAATGACGAAGATCGCCATGTACAAGGAGTCGCTTGGACGTGAGGATCTCGAAAAGGGTAAATATTTTCAAAGTGACTATGTGAAGCTTAACTGTCTTAAGACAATTGTTTCATCTACGGTGCTGTTTGTAGTTTTTGCCGCAGCTTACATATACTATAATCTTGCAGATATAGTTGAGAAGCTCACAGAGCTTGACTATGTGAAGGTGGCGAGCAGCATTGTGGGCGGCTATGCAGTGGTGTGTATTGCATTTGCGCTTTTCGCGTGGGTCTTATATACATACAGATATATGAAGGCAAAGCCAAAACTCATAAAGTATAACCAGAATCTTAAGAAACTGATAGAATTTTATGAGAACGAGGACGGAACACGCCGTTCTGTCAAAAAAAAGAGGAGGGCTAACTGATAATGTCAACACTTCTGGATTTCCGCGATGGAGTAAAGAATTTTTGTAGTAAGTATGATAAATTTGTTTCACCACTGTGTAAGTTTATACTGGCACTTGTTGTGTTCTGGTCAATAAACCATCTCACAGGATATAACAGCACGATAAGCAGTATCGTAGTGGTCCTGGCAGCAGCTTTTGTGTGTGCGTTCCTTTCAGGCCAGCTCACACTTGCCATTGCAGGACTGTACGCATGTGCCCAGGTTGCCAGCGCAAGTCTGGAGCTTGGAATCTCATTTGTTGTCATATTTGTGATAATGTATTGTGTATATATAAGATTTTTCCCTAAGGCATCATGGATCATTCTGTTTATGCCATTCTTTTACATTATAAAGTTCCAGTATTTCATGCCAATCCTGGCTGGAATGACAGCTGGATTCACAGGAATGGTTCCTGCAGCATTTGGCTGTATATTCTACTTCTTCCTGAAGCATACTGCTGATTACGTTGCTTTAAGCTCAAGTTCAGCAGAGGGTGATCTGATAGAGGGATACAAGTATATTTTCCAGCATCTGGTGCAGGATAAGACACTTCTGCTCACCATAATAGTGTTTGCAGTTGTTATAGTTCTTACATACATAATATATAGAATGTCATTTGCATATTCATGGTACGTTGCCATCATCACAGGCGGTGTGGTAGAGATCATACTGTTCCTGGTTGGAACTTTGTCCATGGAAGTTGAGGTATCCCTTGCGGGGGCTCTGCTTGGATGCATACTGGCGATACTGGTGACCATAGTGGTTCAGTTCTTCAAGATAGTTGTGGACTACTCAAGTGTTGAGAATACACAGTTTGAGGACGATGACTACTACTACTATGTAAAGGCTGTGCCAAAGGTCATGGGTGGTGCCCAGAGAAAGGCAGCCAGAAGAGAGCAGCCATCGCCAAGACCACAGCAGAAGAGGACGACTTCGTCCGGATCAGGCGCACAGAGAAGCCGGTCAGCGGCAAAGGAAGATTCTGTTACAGGATCAACAAGATAGATACATTGAAAAGAGCTTACATGTGAGTGACCTGACTTTTGTCAGGTCACATTAATTATACGGAGTATTTATATACCGAAAGGAGGATGAAATGGATAAGATATCAACGTTTATATCAACGTATTTTGATTGGTTTTATATAACAGTTCCAGGCACAGTAGATATAATAGAGATACTTATTTTGTCATTCTTTATATACAGGATCATGTTGTGGTTCAAGCAGAGCAGAGCATGGACTCTTCTGAAGGGTATAGTTATGATCGTGCTCTTCACTGCCATTGCGGCGGTGTTCCAGTTCAATACGATCTTATATCTGCTTAAGAATGCATTCAGTGTGGGAATAATAGCGGTGGTGATCCTGTTCCAGCCGGAGTTCAGACGAGGACTTGAACAGCTTGGAAGAAAGAAGCTGATCAATTACATTATACGAGATGGCGAGGATGATGGTGTTATATCGGAGAAAACGATATATGAGCTTGTGAAGACGGCCCAGGTCCTGTCTGCAAACCGTACCGGTGCACTCATAGTCATTGAGAATGAAGTTGCACTGGGCGAGTATATTGATACGGGAATACCGATCGATGCGGTCGTGACTAACCAGTTACTTCTCAATATATTTGAGCACAACACACCGCTTCATGATGGTGCGGTGATCATAAGAAAGAACAGGGTAGTTTCTGCCACATGTTATCTGCCACTGTCTGCAAATGACTCCATCAACAAGGAGCTTGGAACACGACACAGAGCCGGTATAGGTATCAGTGAGGTGTCAGACAGTATGACTCTTATCGTATCTGAGGAGACAGGTTCAATATCCATTGCACAGGGAGGCGAGCTCTTCAGGAATCTGGACAGCGAGGGCGTGAGAAGGCATCTTCAGACGCTGTGCAAGGAGTATAATGGAAGAAAGAGCCACAGGTCTTCAGGTGCCCGTCCGGTTAAGCGGAGAAAGAGAGTCGTTGTGGAGAATAAGAATAAAGCTTCCAGAAAGGAGGCTGATGAGAATGAAAAATAACAGCGCAGAGCCTAAGAAAAAGGCAAATAAGATATACAGCAATATAGGTCTTAAGCTTCTGTCGGTTGTGCTTGGATTTCTGGTGTGGCTTCTTGTACTGAACATCGATGATTCAGCCGTGACAAGGACCATAAGGGACATTCCGGTCAATCTGGTAAATACTGACGCCATAACAAGTCAGAATCAGTTGTACACGATAACTTCAGGTGATACCGTGGATATAGTCGTCAAAGGACGTAAATCACTTATAAGCGATCTTGATGCGTCGGATTTCAAGGCTGTAGCGGATATGTCAAAGATATCCATAACAAATGCGGTGCCTATCACTGTAACTGCGAACAGCACCAACATAGCTAAAAAGGTCAGCATAACTGTTGTGGACAACGTGCTGTCAGTTGAACTTGAGGACGAGAAGTCAGTGTCAGTTCCTGTGTCCGTGGTGACAACAGGCGAGGTTGCTTCCGGATATACGGTTGGTAACAGTGTGGCAGCTCCAAACCTCATAACGATAAAGGGTGCTGCAAGTATAGTTTCGAGCATAGATCGTGCAGAGGTGACAGTTGATGTGACCAGTGCAAAGGATGATATAACGACAAACTGTACGCCTGTATTTGTAACCGCTGATGGTGAGAAGATATCAGACAAGTCGATATCCTACGATGAGATATCGATAGCAGTCACAGTTCCGGTATACAAGACTAAGAATATACCTGTTCATGTGGATGTCACAGGAGATCCTGCGGATGGATATCTTGTATCAGATATAACATATGTACCGGAGACCGTTGATATAGGTGGAGACGCATCGATAATAAAGGATATAACAAGCCTTGATATAACGGATGTTGATGTGAGCGGATGTACAGCAGATGTTGAGACGACACTTGATGTATCAAAGTATCTTCCAGAGGGTGTGGTCGTGACAAAGGAGAGCGCATACATCAATGTGAAGATAGCGATCGAGAAATCAGTTACAAGAAATATAACGGTGACCACAGGGGATATCATCCTGAGGGGCAAGCAGAGTGGATACAGCTATGAGATGAGCATGGGTGATAGCAATACGATAACCGTGAGTGGAATCTCAAGTGCGGTGTCCAAGGTATCGGCCAAGAGCCTGAAGCTGTCCATAGATGCTTCCAAGCTCTCATATGGCGATAATACGATCACGCTCAGTGTCCCTGATGGAGATAAGTACACCGTGGTAAATACGTGTACAGTTATGGTAAAGGTTACTGAGACACAGTAGTCATTGTCTGGAGGTGTATGTATATGGATACAGAAAAGTTGAATGAGCTGAGACAGATCATAGAAGATTCGGATAATATCGTTTTCTTTGGCGGTGCAGGAGTATCGACGGAGAGCGGTATACCAGATTTTAGAAGTGTGGATGGACTGTATAATCAGAAGTATAAGTATCCGCCGGAAACTATAATCAGCCACAGCTTTTACAGACGTAACCCGGAGGAATTTTACAGATTCTATAAGGACAAGATGATATTTGCTGATGCAAAGCCGAACAAGGCTCATATAAAGCTGGCGGAGCTTGAGAAACAGGGAAAGCTCAAGGCGGTGATAACGCAGAATATCGACGGACTTCACCAGATGGCAGGTAGCAGGAATGTCATAGAGCTCCATGGTTCTGTTCATAGAAATTACTGTGAGAAATGCCATGCTTTCTATGACCTGGATTATATAGTCAATTCGGATGGTGTGCCTAAGTGTGAAAAGTGCGGAGGCACTGTAAAACCGGATGTGGTGCTGTATGAGGAGGCACTTGATGAGGACAATATGTCGAGGGCACTCCAGTATATATCCGAGGCGGATACGATGATAATCGGTGGTACATCGCTTGTTGTGTATCCGGCAGCAGGACTTATCAGATATTTCAGGGGGCGGAAACTGGTGGTTATAAATATGTCCCCGACACAGTCGGACAGCAATGCAGATCTTCTGATAGCGGATAAGATAGGAGATGTGCTGGGCAGTCTGTAGCATATGACGACAAAGGCATGTTGAAGGCATGCTATACAGATTCTATATAGTATGGAGGACGGTTTATGTATTTTGACAGATCAAATGGCTTCCCGAAAGATTTCCTGTGGGGCAGTGCGTCTGCTGCATATCAGATAGAGGGAGCGTGGAATGAGGATGGCAAAGGCCCATCCAACTGGGATCAGTTCGTAAGGATCCCGGGAAAAACATTTAAGGCTACGACAGGTGATAAGGCGGTTGACCATTACCACAGATACAAGGAAGATGTGGCACTTATGGCGGAGATGGGACTTAAGACTTACAGGTTCTCAATATCCTGGCCAAGGATCATACCTGATGGCAATGGCGAGATAAATGAAAAGGGCTTACAGTTCTATGATGACCTGATCAATGAACTGGTTAAGTATGGAATTGTTCCTATGGTAACAGTGTACCACTGGGATATGCCACAGGCACTTGAGGAGCAGTATCACGGATGGGAGAGCAGACGAATAGTCGATGATTTCGTCAGATACGCAAAGGTTCTGTTTGAGAGATACAGTGACAGGGTAAAGCACTGGATAATCATGAATGAGCAGAATGTATTTACAGGTCTTGGCTGGAATGCAGGAATGCACCCACCAGGAAAGGTTGATGACCAGAAGATGTTCTATCAGGTAAACCATCATGCATTTATGGCACACGCCAAGAGCGTTATTGCACTCAAGGAGATCTGCCCGGATGCTAAGGTCGGTTCATCCTTCGCATACACACCGTCATACGCATTTGACAGAAAGCCTGAAAATGCGATGGCGAAGATGGATTATGATGATCTGAACAACTTCTACTGGATGGATATGTATGCCTATGGTCGTTATCCAAGGGCTGCCGCTGCTTACCTCAAGAGCAAGAATCTAACTCCGGTTATGGAGGACGGTGACGAGGATATCCTCAGGAAGGCTGCAGGTCTCATAGATTTCATGGGTGTAAACTATTATCAGTCATGCGTTGTCGAGCACAACCCGATAAACGGAGTGGGAACGACTCACGAGATGAACACGACCGGCAAGAAGGGCACGGCAAAGGTTCAGGGTGTTCCGGGACTTTACAAGAATCCTGCAAATGAATTCCTCCCTACAACGGACTGGGATTGGACTATCGATCCGATGGGACTTCGTATGTGCTGCAGACAGATCACTTCAAGATACGACCTTCCGATCGTAATATCTGAGAATGGTCTCGGTGCATTTGACAAGTTCGAGAATGGGGAGATCCATGATCCGTACAGGATAGATTACCTGAAACATCACATAGAGGAGCTCAAGAAAGCGTGTGATGATGGCTGCCGTGTCCTGGCATACTGCACATGGTCTTACACAGATCTTCTCAGCTGGCTCAACGGATATCAGAAGAGATACGGATTTGTGTATGTGGACAGAGAAGAGGACGAGAACAGTGGAACTCTGAACAGATACAAGAAGGATTCTTATTATTGGTACAAACATGTTATAGAGACCAATGGTGAGGAGCTGTGATAATAGAATAATATCAGAACAGGGAGAACCGGCACATAAGTGCTGGTTCTTTTTCGTACTAAAGTTATGCATTTAGTCATTTAATTTTTAAAACTAGCCGTTTGGCTAGTTTACTAAAAGCCCCAGTGTATTATAATTATTTGTTATGTTGATGGCAATATCTGGCAGTAACTGCCAGGGATTAAAGACAGGAGGAAAGGGATAATTATGAAATCAAAGAAATTGGTAACTGGGTTGATTATGGCATGTATATTTGCTGTAGTGATTATTGCGGGAAAGAACTCTGTGAAGGTGCAGGCCGCGGATGGGGATGTGGCAATTGTGACGGATGGCAATGGCGATGAGATCGGATCATATGCTACACTGGCTGATGCATTTGCAGCCGCACAGAATGGCTATACAATATGTATAATTAGTGATATATATGATCCTTCGGCTTCTATAGGATACAATGATAGTGAACATAATAAACATATCATTATAGATCTCAACGGTAAAAGTGTCACTTTGCAGATGATGAATTTTGATTATTCGTTATACGTGAAAAACGGAACATTAAATTGCGGTATCACAAATGGAAGTGTTGGATTTACTAATGCTATGCTGACTTTGTCAAATGTAAAATTCATTACGGATGATATCAACTGGATGACAAATGATGGAATCTGTCTGAATAATGGCTCAAATGTGACACTCAACGGTTCACAGTGTTGGTTTGAAAAACTTGAGATGGATACAGACTGTGTATTCACGGTACAGAACAGTAACGGACTTAGCAACTTTGGGAATATTGCAGATGGATTTGACGGCGTGAAAGAGTTTGTACCAGAGGGACTTTCTGTAGAAGGAACGACAATCATTGATGATGAGACAGGAGCCAAGGCTAAGGATTTTATTCTCCGTTACCGCAGCTTGTCGGATGATGCAGATGTCGCTGTCAGCATTGATCCAAAAACATATGTGTACGATGGAAAAGAAAAGAAACCTGCGGTTACGGTTTCTTATGGCGGA
Source organism: Coprococcus sp. RTP21428st1_C9_RTP21428_210409 (assembly GCF_040227395.1). Classification (NCBI taxonomy): domain Bacteria; kingdom Bacillati; phylum Bacillota; class Clostridia; order Lachnospirales; family Lachnospiraceae; genus Coprococcus; species Coprococcus sp. RTP21428st1_C9_RTP21428_210409. The sequence continues at coordinate 30,115 of NZ_JBEHVV010000017.1, read as the reverse complement.
AAGACTCTGACAGAGGGAAAAAGTTACTCATGTGTATATGCGGATAATATTGATGCGGGAACAGCTACAGTTACTATCAAGGGTGAGAATACCATGCATGGACAGATCGTGGAAGAGTTCACAATAGATAAGGCAAAGCAGAAGGCACCTACAGGTTTGGTCGCAACGGCAGAAACTGTGGATGGGAAAAATGATGGTCAGATATCTAATCTGAAGACGTCAATGGAATATAGTGTCGACAAGAAAAAATGGTTGGATTGTGAAAGCACGGTACTTAAGAAACTTGCAGATGGAAATTATTATGTGAGATATAAGGAGACCAAAAATTATTATGCATCTCCTGCTGCAAAGGTAGTGGTAAAGAAGGGGAATGTACCAGCAACAAATGAACCGACTACAAATGAACCTTCAACTGAAAAACCAACGTCAAGTGAGCAGACGACAGAGAAGGTAACAACAGAGAGACAGACAACCGATGAGAAAACTAACGTGACCTCAACAGAGAATACAACTGTAGCAGACTCAAAAAAGGGGTCAGGTGTACCAAATACCGGAGATGACGGAAATGTGGCATTGATGCTCATAGTCATGATGGCATGTTTATTAGGGGCTGCCGGGGTGGTAGTTTACCATAGAGAGAAATAATTTAAAATAATAAAAAAATGTTAGCACTCAGTATTGACGAGTGCTAACAAGTGTGTTATATTATCATCAGACAGGGAAGTGATATTAAGGTATCAGTTCCCTGAAAGTTTAGTTTAGGAGGTAAACAGCTATGGAGATGGATAAATACACACGTAAATCGTTGGAAGTTGTAGAGAAAGCAAAAGAAAAAGCTCTGGAGTACGACAATCAGGAACTTACGCAGATGCACCTTTTGGCTGGCTTGCTTGAGATAGATGACAGTTTGATAGCCAAGATATTTGAGAAGATGGGCGTGAATGTTACTGGTGCCGTGAATGCGGTGGAGGATAAGCTGGCAAGGTTGCCGAAGGTCAGCGGTGGCAATATGTATGCCGGAAATAACTTCTCAAAGGCTCTCATCCAGGCAGAGAAGGAAGCGAAGCAGATGGGCGACACATATGTGTCTGTTGAGCATTTGTTCCTCGGCATGGTGGATAAGGCTGATTCGGATATCAAGGAGCTTCTTAAAGGCTGGGGAGTTAGCAGGAATGCATTCCTCAAGGAGCTGGCAGAAATCAGAGGTAACCACAAGGTGGACAGCGATGATCCGGAGAGCTCATATGAGGCTATGGAGAAGTTCGGATATGATCTGGTCGAGAGGGCAAGACAGCAGAAACTTGACCCGGTAATAGGACGTGACGCTGAGATACGAAATGTGATCAGGATCCTGTCAAGGAAGACAAAGAACAATCCGGTGCTTATCGGTGAGCCTGGCGTAGGTAAGACTGCGGTTGTAGAGGGACTTGCACAGAGGATACTCAGAGGTGATGTGCCAGAGGGACTTAAGAACAAAAAGATATTTGCACTTGATATGGGAGCTCTTGTGGCCGGTGCCAAGTACAGAGGTGAATTTGAAGAGAGACTTAAGAATGTCCTTGATGAGGTTAAGAAGTCTGAGGGTGAAGTGATTATGTTCATCGATGAGCTTCACACTATCGTCGGAGCAGGCAAGACTGATGGTGCAATGGATGCGGGAAACATGCTTAAGCCTATGCTCGCCAGAGGTGAGCTGCACTGTATAGGTGCCACAACACTGAACGAGTACAGACAGTATATAGAGAAGGATGCGGCTCTTGAGAGACGTTTCCAGCCGGTTATGGTGGATGAGCCAACCGTTGAAGATACAATATCTATCCTTCGAGGAATCAAGGAGAGGTACGAGGTGTTCCATGGAGTTAAGATATCAGATGGTGCCCTTGTAAGCGCAGCGGTTCTTTCCAACAGATATATAACAGACAGATTCCTGCCGGATAAGGCAATAGATCTTGTTGACGAGGCGTGTGCCATGATCAAGACAGAGCTTGATTCAATGCCTGTTGAAGTGGATGAGATCACACGTAAGATAATGCAGCTGGAGATTGAGGAGACAGCCCTTAAGAAGGAGGAGGATAATCTGTCAAAGCAGAGACTGGCAGACCTTCAGGCTGAACTGGCAGAACTCAAGGATCAGGCAAATTCCCTGAAAGCAAAGTGGGAGAATGAAAAGGCTGCAGTTGAGAAGATAAGAACACTCAAGGAAGAGATGGAGCAGGTCAAGGCCGATATACAGGCTGCTCAGAGAAACTATGACCTGAACAAGGCAGCAGAGCTTCAGTATGGTAAGCTTCCTGCTATCCAGAAGGAACTTGCAGAGGCTGAGTCTACAGCTTCAGATAAGGAGAGGGAGCTCGTACATGAGGTGGTTTCAGAGGACGAGATATCCAAGATCGTATCCAAGTGGACGGGAATACCTGTTGCAAAACTTACGGAGAGTGAAAAGAGTAAAACTCTTAATCTTGCCAGTGAACTTAAGAAGAGAGTTGTAGGTCAGGATGAAGCCGTTGACTATGTCAGCGATGCGATCATCAGATCAAAAGCAGGAATAAAGGATCCTAGCAAGCCAATCGGTTCATTTATATTCCTTGGACCAACCGGTGTAGGTAAGACAGAGCTTGCAAAGAGTCTTGCTGCGGCGCTGTTTGACAATGAGCAGAACATGGTCCGTATCGATATGAGTGAATATATGGAGAAGCACAGCGTGTCAAGGCTTATAGGAGCGCCTCCGGGATATGTAGGTTATGATGAAGGCGGTCAGCTGACAGAGGCTGTTCGTAGAAAGCCATATTCGGTTGTCCTCTTTGATGAGATAGAGAAGGCACATCCGGATGTGTTCAATGTGCTCCTTCAGGTACTTGATGACGGACGTATCACGGATTCACAGGGCAGAACGGTGGACTTCAAGAATACGATCATCATCATGACATCCAATATCGGCGGTGCGGATATCGCAGCTGCCGGCGGAGAGATCACAGATGAACTAAAGAATGACGTAATGGCTCAGCTAAAGAGCAGATTCAGACCTGAGTTCCTGAACCGTATTGATGAGATCATTACATTCAGGGCACTGTCCAAGGACAACATCAGTGGTATAGTTGATCTTCTCATGGCAGATCTCAACAGCAGACTGGCAGACAGAGAGATCGCGATCAAGCTTACGGAGAGTGCAAAGCAGCACATCATCGATCAGGGATATGATCAGGTGTATGGCGCAAGACCGCTCAAGAGATATCTGCAGAAGAATGTGGAGACACTGGTTGCAAAGATGATACTTGCGGGCAGCGTAAGCACACAGTCAGCCATAGTCATCGATTATGATGGAACGGCTCTTGTGGCAGAAAATGAGAGATAAAATAATACAGGTCATACAGAGAAGGGCACAGGGGTAATACTCCTGCGCCCTTCTCTGTATTCACAAAGAATGAAATTAATGGTATAATTGGCGCTGGTGAAAAATGTTCGGTATACTATTTGAAATTTACATGAGGAGGGCAGGGAGTGAGTACAGAGAATGTCAGCTTAAAAAAGATAGATCTTGGCGATTATGTTTTTCTGGCAAGACCATGCGTGACTGTTTCGGAGGAAGCTGTGAAGCATTTGGCAGAAAGGGCCGTGCAGGAGAAACTGGAATTTATCGGAGTGTTTGATGACAGAATGGATGACAGTGTCCAGCGGGAAGTGGTTATGAGCCTGGCATCGTCTCCTGAGATATCGATTGCGATACGGCATGTGTGTGCGGGGCTTTACAGCAGAAGCTTTCTGGACACATACTGCGACGGAGTGGAGGCACATCAGCAGGGCCTGTTTCCTGATCTGTATATATTGTGGATGGCATTTGTACATGCTGATAGGGCGATGTTTGCAGCCTGTGACATGTGTGACAGAGTTGAGATAGACACAGTGTGGATAGATGATGTGGATGCGGCGTACACGGTCAATATAACCTACGACCGCATAAAGGATCATCTCATGCAGGACTGGTCTGTGTGGGAGAAGTGGAAGGGATATTACACTCTTCAGAGATGGAGATGTTACTACGAGATGCTTCACTGGATGACAGAGGATGCGGGCTGGCAGTTTGCTGAGCGTATGGCTGTTGATTTCCACAGGAGCATGGAACTTGATGAGCTTGACCAGGAGCTGTTCAGCCAGGAGGAGAAGACAGGGCTTTATGTTCTTGCTAAGGATCCGGGATTTCTCAAGAGATATTATCTCGGCAAGGTAGTCTACAGCAAAAAGATATTTGACCTTAACAATGAACTGGGGCGACGCGCTGAAGAGCTGGATGCGAGTCACAGAGAAAATGATGAACTCAGAAGAGAGATGGAAGCTCAGCGGATCAACTATGAGACATCAACCACTTTCCGTGTGGGCAAGGCTGTGATGTTTGTTCCGGTGACACTGAAGAAGGCTGTAAAGAAGCTTTTGCATAGAAACTAACAGATGAGATGGAGGGGGTGTATCAGTGATTGATGTATCGATTGTGTTGACAGTATACAATGCGGAGAGTTACATAGAGGGATGTCTGGACATGATAACCGGACAGACCCTTAGAAATATACAGATAATATGCGTTGACGATGGATCCACCGATAATTCGGCGCAGATCATAGAACAGTATGCGCAGAAGGATGACAGGATCGTACTTATAAGAGAGAAGAATGCCGGAGCGGGTGCGGCAAGAAACCGTGGAATGCAGGAGGCAACAGGAAAATATATACTGTTTCTCGACTGCGACGATTTCTACGAGCCTGAGATGGTAGAGAAGGCTTTCCGCAGAGCCGAGGAGGAGCAGGCGGAGATAGTCATCTACAAATCAGACCAGTACAACATGGATACTGAGGAGTATGTATATGAGAAGTGGGCCATGATAGAGTGGGCACTTCCACCGTATGAGCCGTTTAACCGCAGACAGATATCCACAAATATATTCAGAGCATTTGTGGGATGGGCGTGGGATAAGCTGTATCTCAGGGAATTTGTGATGAAGAATGATCTGAAATTTCAGGAGCAGAGAACCACAAATGATGCGCTGTTCGTGTTCAGCGCGCTGGTGCTGGCTGAGCGCATATGTACAGTAAGTGAGATACTCATCCACAGAAGAGTGGATACCCGGGATTCGCTGTCCAAGACCAGAGAGAAGTCGTGGGATAACTTCTATCACATGCTGCTGGCACTCAGACAGATGCTGAAGGATCACGGTCTGTACACAGAGATAGAGAAGGACTATATAAATTACGCTCTTCACTTCAGCCTGTGGAACTACAACACGCTGGCGGAGCCGACAAAGACAAAGCTCAGAGAGAAGCTTCTCGGCGAATGGTATGACGAGCTTGGAATATCCGCAAGACCTGAGGAATATTTTTATAATGAGTACGAGTATGGCCAGTACAAGGACATGTTAAATTTTACTGTTGAAAAACAGTGATATATATGAGTATAATAGGAACAAATTTTTGATGGAGGTAAATTCGATGTTCAGTTTTGACGAGATAACAAAGGTAGATCCAGAAGTAGCGGCAGCAATGACAGACGAGTTCAACAGACAGAATAACAATCTGGAGCTCATAGCTTCCGAGAATATAGTATCAAAGGCGGTTATGGCAGCCATGGGCAGCCATCTCACCAACAAGTATGCAGAGGGATATCCTGGTAAGAGATATTACGGTGGATGTCAGTATGTGGATGTTGTTGAGGACCTTGCGAGAGAGAGAGCCAAGGAGCTGTTTGGCTGTGAGTATGTGAATGTACAGCCACACTCAGGAGCACAGGCAAACATGGCAGTATTCTTCGCAATGCTTAATCCTGGCGATACATTTATGGGAATGAATCTTGATCACGGCGGACATCTCACCCACGGTTCACCGGTCAACATGTCTGGAAAGTATTTCCACTGCGTGCCATACGGTGTAAACGATGACGGATTTATAGATTATGACAGAGTTCTCGAGATTGCAAAGGAGTGCAAGCCAAAGCTTATCGTAGCAGGAGCTTCAGCATATGCCAGAGCTATTGATTTCAAGAGATTCAGAGAGATCGCTGATGAGGTTGGAGCATATCTCATGGTAGATATGGCACACATCGCCGGACTTGTGGCAGCAGGACTTCACATGAGCCCGATCCCATATGCCCATGTGACAACAACCACAACGCACAAGACTCTCCGCGGACCTCGTGGTGGTATGATCATGTGCAGCAACGAGATAAATGAGAAGTTTAATTTCAACAAGGCTGTATTCCCTGGAATCCAGGGCGGTCCTCTCATGCATGTGATAGCCGGTAAGGCAGTATGCTTCAAGGAGGCTCTTACACCTGAGTTCAAGGCATATCAGGAGCAGGTTGTCAAGAATGCGGCAGCACTTGCAAAGGCACTCATGGCAAGAGGCTTTGATATTGTATCAGGTGGAACAGACAATCATCTGATGCTCATGGATCTCAAGAGACTTGGACTAACAGGTAAGGAAGTTGAGAAGCTTCTTGACGAGGTTCATATCACAGCAAACAAGAACACTGTTCCGAACGACCCTAAGTCACCATTTGTAACAAGTGGAATAAGACTTGGTACACCAGCCGTTACCACAAGAGGTGCAAATGAGGCTGACATGGAGATCATAGCAGACGCCATAAAGGCAGCAGTCCTTGACAATGATAAGGCAAAGGCTGAGCAGCTTGTAAAGAGTATTGTAGAGAAGTATCCACTGTATGCATAATCGATAAGAAATATTGATGCATTGCAGTACGTCAGGCATATAAGATAAGAACAAGAGCGGCACGGAAGTTTCCGTGCCGCTTTTTGAGAACATGAACATGAAAAGTAACAGTAAAGTTAAGAAAAAATTACTCATAGCAGCCATGGCTGTTCTGGCTATAGTTGTGGCGGTGATCCTGGTATGTGCGGCATATCTTCATGCGGGCAGAAGCTCCCTCAGAGGACAAAGATCCAGGGATGCTGAAATGCTGTATGAAGGTCACAGCTACATGTATGATGAAGACAACATTAATATACTGTGTATCGGTGTGGATGCCAGAGGAGAGGCTGACACCGTGGGACAGGGGGATGCCCTGATACTTGTCACACTCAATGTCAGGGACAAGACGATAAGATGCCTGAATATCAACAGGGATACTCTGGCACCTGTCAAGGTATTTGGTGTTGCGGGCAAATATATCACGACCCAGAATCTTCAGGCAGCACTGGCATTTTCATATGGCAGTGATGTGGCTGACGGTGCGGAACTCACGGAATATACGGTATCAGAACTGCTTGACGGACTTCCGATACATGCATATGTGACGCTTGACTTTGATGGGATCAGCAAGATGAACGAGCTTGTCGGCGGAGTGACGGTGAAAGCCATGGAGGATCTGGACAGAGCAGATATACGCCAGGGCGAGACAGTGACACTGTCAGGGGAGCAGGCGGTATATTATGTGACGGAGCGCAACAGTGCCTCGGAGGATATAGGAACAAATGCCGCCCGTATGGACAGGCAGAAGCAGTACATGTGTGCATGGTGTGGCCTGCTAAAGGAAAAGCTTAAGAGAAATCCCCTGAAGATATGGGATATGTATGAACAGATGTCGGGATATATATCAACAGACATATCCAGAACCGGGATGCTGTATCTGGCGTGGAAATTTGCCGGGGCGGAGTTTACTGATGACGGAATGTATGAGTTCCCGGGTTCATATGAGAGAGAGAATTATTATGATGAATATATTGTTGACGATGCGGCGTTAAAGGAGCAGCTTGTCGAAATGTTCTACAGAGAAGTGGAGTAATGCCTGTATGCAGAACGATGATAGACAGGAAGAATTAGAAAGAAAAATTGCAGAGGCGGTGGCGCTCGCGCAATCCGTTGTCGAGGACAATGAGCGGGAAAGTCACGCAGAAAATGGAAATACCGACAGCCCTGAGACAGAGGCAGTGATGACCGAACCGGGAGGAGAGCGTAAGAAGCTCTTATGGAAGGTAGTCTTGGGGGTATCATCGGTGGTTTTGCTGGTGTGCATCTGCCTGATCGTGAGATATGCGTTTGCACATAACCGGAGCAACCGTGCAAACCGGGCACTCAGGGAGTATGTGGATTATGGAACAGATGGAGCTACGGAGAGCGATGCCTCGTCCAAGCAGGATGCAGGAATTGATGATGTGATATTCCCGCATGTGAAGGTGGACTTTGATGAACTTCAGAAAAAGAATCAGGATATATGTGCGTGGATATACATACCTGGAACAGATGTCGATTATGCGGTACTGCAGGGCAGTGACAACAGCTATTATCTGAGCCATGATGCATATGGGGAGTACAGCCCTGATGGAGCAATCTTCATAGACTCTGCAAATTCCAGAGGATTTTCGGATTTTGATACGGTCATGTATGGACACAACATGTCCAGTGGAACTATGTTCAAGACTCTGCACAATTATGAGGATGAGGAATTCCTCAGAAGCAACAGGAATGTGTATGTATACACACCGAACAGTACGCTGTGTTATACGGTGTTTGCTGCATACAGGACAAATGACAGACATATATTCACATACAATGATTTCTCTGACAAAAAAGGCAGACGGTCGTACATAGATGGAATATTTGACGAGAATTTTGATACTGGGGTTGTGCAAAATGACCAAAAAATAGATGTTGACAGCAGACTGCTGACTCTTTCTACATGTTGTGGAATGGATGGAAAAAGATGGATCGTGCAGTCGGTACTCACAGGGGAAATAGAAGCGGATGCCAGATAAAAAAGGGAGTTTTGCACAATTGACGCTCTCTTTTTATGATGGTATACTTTGGAACAAAGTATGATGTCAGGAGAAGGACATCAGGGAGACAAGGAGTGAAGGTTATGACAACAAGATTGGGGAAGGCAGCTTCATTTAAGAGAAAAGCGGCAGCCTGGCTTGCAGCGGTGGCGATAACATTAGGCTGCGGAACAACAGCATTTGCGAATAACAGCCCGGAGAATGATTATGAGACAGATTCGACACACATTCTCATATCCGAGGCGGATACAACTATAGCGGATATTGACAATCTCATGCTTGGAGATGCACCATCGGAGGTGCTTGGAGATAAATCACTGGATGGATATTCAACTCTTGCAGTGTTCTCAGTTACAGCGGTGAATGATTATGATTATTCTGAGATAGAGACGACAAAGATCAGAGGAGCGGCCATCACCAGTGATATGACAGTTCAGGTGAGATTTCTTCCGGATGACGGAGACTGGACCAAGATCCCATTCAGCGTAGAGAGCGGAGTTCTTCTGGCAGAATTCCCATCGGATGGACAGCTTGCAGTGTTTGTCAAGGATGACATAGATATACCGGATGATGATGATCCTCAGACTGCGGGTGTATCACAGGCAGGAAAGGCACCACAGACAGGAGACAGACTTCCAATATACATATTTACCGGAATCGTAGCGGCGGCACTTGTGGTTGTATCAGTGAGAAAGATAAGAAAATAATATATAGTGTATATAAAAAAGAACTTTTGCATATATATGTGCAAAAGTTCTTTTTTATGTTTAGAAAGTCAAGTGATTATTTCATAAAGCACATTGAATAACATATTGATTTTTGGTAAAATTGTATATAAATGGGGTTTCCAGACACTTATACTGGTTATTCCGCAAATGTACATATCAAGAAAGGCAGGGAGTAATTTATGAGAAGAAGTTATGGCAGACGAATGATCGCATTTCTCATGGCATTCATTATGGCATTGTCCGTATTGTTCCAGAGTGATATTGCGATCGGAGGGATTGCGCAGGTGCTGGCGGCACAGTCACAGAATGTGGCGACGGCCAGTGATGCGGAGAAGCAGAGTGATGTGGGGGATTCTGTTGCCACGCTGGCGGCGGATGATGCCATAGATCTGAATGCGGACGGATATTATTGTTATACAACGGTGACATCCGGTAAGACGTATTCGGGAAAACCATGGACGCTCACTTCGTCAGAGCTGGTGGTAAAGAAGATTGGAGATACGACCAACGACACGAAGCTGTCGTCAGATTATTATACTGTAGAATACAGTAACAATGTTAATGTTGGTACGGCAACAGTTACAGTCAGAGGTAATGCAGACATGAACTGCAGCGGTACTCTTACATGTACCTTTACTATAAAGGCAAAGAGTATAACTTCGACTGCACTTTTCTATATAGATGGAAAAGAGAAAGCGAACCAGCATAAAAATTGCAAAAATAAAATTTACACATATCAGGCTGGTGGTGTATGGCCGCAGATATATGTAAAGACAGCGAATACATCATCAGGATATTTCCTTACAGAAGGAACTGACTATGTTGTCGATTATTATAACAACGACGAGGAGTCAGAGGTAGTGGAGGATCCTCTTGGGGACGGCCCTAGAGTTGTAGTGTCCGCTGCAAAGAACAGCAATTATAAGATCGGTAGCGACGGAGAGTATTACATATACTACGGAATCAGCGCTGCAAACCTCAGTGATCAGGAGATATCACTGGAGGGTGATACATTTGTATATACAGGAAAACCTATAAAGCCGGCTGTTAAGATACTGGACAAGACCAACAACAAGTATCTGCACAGCATAGACGAGTGGGGTACAAATGACTATGAGTACAAGGTTGAGTATACCAACAATACAGATGTTGGAACAGCGACTGTCACAATAACAGGAGCACCTACCAGATTCAAGGGAACTGTAACCAAGACTTTCCAGATCGTGGATCAGGGAACTGAGGTATACAGCATAGCAGACGCTGACGTTACGGTGGATGACGACCTTGTATATGACGGAACTGCCAAGACTCCAAGTCCGGTGGTTAAGTATAAGGGCACGACACTTGTCGAGGGCAAGGATTATAAGGTGTCATACTACACCAACAATACAAATGCATCCACATCCACATCTAAGCCATCACTGACTATATCAGGACTTGGTTCATATGTGGGTTCAAAGACGGTGAACTTCACCATCAAGCCTAGGAGCACGGAAAATCTCTCCGTAACATTTGATGATGCAGTGTTCAACACCGCAAACAACATAACGATACAGGTTTCTCCACAGAATATTTCTGTCAAGGATAAGGAACTTGGAACTACACTTAAGTTATCCCAAGATTTCTCATATGACTTCAGTGAGTATTGGAATGCCAAGGATTACAATGTAGGAACACATAAGTTTAATATAGTAGGTATTGGAAATTACACTGGAACTGTTCCATGTGAGTTCCAGATTGTTGCAGCGGATATATCCAAAGCTGTAATAACTGCCGATGACGCCGAGTACACAGGTTCTGAGGTGACCACAACCCTGTCAAAGGTCACATTCAGCAATACGGATCTTGTGGAGGGCGTTGACTACGAGATATCAGGTTATGAGAACAACGTGGAGATCGGAAATTCAGCCAGAGTCATGATCAAGGGTCTCGGCAATTTCCAGGGAACATGTGTAGGTACATTTGCGATAAAGACATCTAAGATCAGCATGAATGATGTGGAATTTTCCACGATATCATCGATGAAATATACCGGAGCACAGTTGAAGCCGGATGTGACATTGACATACGACGGCAAGACACTTGTGGAGGGAACCGATTACTCTGTTGCTTACGGCGAGAATATCGTGCCGGGAACCAACAATGGTAAGGTTACATTTACAGGTATGGGAGACTATGCGGGTACTGTGTACAAATCATTTAACATACTTGCAAAGTCATTCTCAGATGCCGATGTAAAGCTGACTGTGAATAAGTCCAGTTATGAATATACCGGAGAGAACATAAAGCCGGATATAACAATTACATACAACGGAATGACATTGGTTGAGGGAGTTAACTACACCTTCCCGTTCAGCTACAAGGAGACCGGAACATGGACAGTTATTGCCATGTCAGCATCGGTATATTATTCCGGTTCAAAGTCATTCCAGATCACTATAGTTGCTCCGTCAGGTGATATGGGCAAACTTACATATGAGGATATACCTGACCAGTATTATAACGGCGGCGAGGTGAAGCCGGAGCTTACCATTAAGAATGGCAGTTATGTTCTGAAGGAGGGAACAGACTTCACAGTCACCGACAGAAAGAACAATGACAAGGTAGGAACTTCTACTATTACTATAGAAGGAATGGGCTCATACAGCGGAACTAAGGTTCTTGAGTTCAACATTTTACCTAAGCCTCTTGAGAACTGCGATGTCAAAGATATATCCGACAGCCAGTACACAGGAGAGGCATTAGAGCCGGCAGTCACCATCAAGAATGGCAGTGTTGAGCTGGAGCAGGATGTAGACTATACGGTAGAGTACAGCAATAACACGGATGTGACAGATGAGGCCAAGGTCGTAATAAAGGCTGCAAATGATAATTATACAGGCGAGATCGTCAAGTATTTCAAGATAACACCTGTTTCAATCATTTCATCTTCAAGCGGAATGGGAATAACCCAGGCCGACCAGTCACAGATGTACACAGGTATGGCCATCGAACCGGTGATAAATGTAACCAGATACGTTAATGGTGAAATTATCAAGCTGGAGAGAGACAAGGACTATACTGTTGAGTATGCGAATAATATAGAGGTAACAGGTTCAGGAGAGAAGGCTTCGATCACTGTAACCGGTATAGGAAATTACACAGGACAGAAGGTTATACGTTTCGAGATAGAGAAGAGAGCTGTGTATAACTGTCAGATGGATGCTATAGCGGATCAGTTGTGGACAGGCTCAGCTATAACACCTGAGATCAATATATACAACGGTGAGATCAAGCTTGTTGAGAATGAGGATTACACAGTAGAGTATGCAGACAACACGGATGCCGGAAAAGCGTCAGTGACCATAACAGGCTGTGGTGATCATTACACAGGTCAGATCATCAAATACTTCAATATTACTAAGGAATTTATAGACATAAGCACAAGTGACAAGATCACTTTGACGGGACTTGAGGATCAGTCATACAACTTTGGCATGGCGGTCAGACCAAGCTTTACTCTGAGCTATGACGGCGAGGAGATGACAGCCGGATCAAACGGTGATTATACATATACCTTCAAGGACAACTATGAGGTCGGTACCGCAACACTTGTCATAACAGGTGTGGGCAAGTACAAGGGAACAAAGGAATACACGTTCAAGATCGCCAAGTATGACATATCAGGTGATACACTGATTATATCAGGCGACACATTTGAATATAGCGGTACTGCTATCAAGCCATCACTTGTGGCTGTGAAGGTTGGAACCGTCAACAGAATAACATCATTTGATGATTTCAATGTCACATACGGTGAGAATACAAATGTTGGAAATGGAAGTGTGACCATCACTCCAAAGGCGGACAGCAGCTATACAGGAGAGCTCACACAGAAATTTGTAATATACAAGAAGAGTATTACAGGTGCAACAGTTTCAGCTTCAAGTGTGACATACACAGGTAAGGCACAGACTCCTGCGGTGACAGTTACATGCAAGGACGGAATGGCAGTGCCTTCAGGAAGTTATAGCGTTGAGTATGCCAACAATATCAATGTTGGTACAGCTAAGATCACGGTAACAGCTCTGGAGGATGGCAATTTCGATGGAACCGCTACAGGAAGCTTCGAGATAAAGGCTATAGATATTGCCGGAGCCGATGTGGCTGATATAGCTGACCAGACATACACAGGCTCAGCGATAACACCGGATATAACAGTCAGCTACGATGGCACCGAGCTTGTTGAGGGTGAGGACTATGTTGTATCTTCATATGATAATAATGAGAATGTCAGCACGGCTTCAGCTAAGGCGTCGATAACCATAACTGGTAAGGGCGTATACAGCGGAACAAAGAAGATCGAGTTCAATATTGTTCCTGCATCAGTCAGCAAGGCAGTTGTAACAGGCGTTGAGGACAGTGTGGTATACACTGGCGCAGATATAACATTTGCAGGACTGGCAGTTACAGTGTCGGGCAGAAAGCTCACTGCTGCTGACTACACAGTGAAATATACAAATAACAGAAATGCTTCCACAACTGACAGCAAGGCAGAGATACTTATCACAGGTAAGGGCAATTACACCGGTGAGAAGATAGTTCAGTTCGTGATCGAGCAGAAGGATATAGCAGATTGCACAGTTCAGCCGATCAGCGCACAGATCTATACAGGAAAGGCTGTTGAGCCTGAAGTGACTGTCACTGACGGTGCAAACACTCTTGTAAAGGGAACGGATTATACCGTTGCATACAGCAACAATATCAATGTCACAACAACCGAGTCAAAGGCTGTTGCTGATATAAGTGGAACAGGCAACTATAAGGGATCTGTGAAGGCAACATTTGATATTGCCAAGAAGATCGTCAAGATAACAGATGCGGATGTTGCTGATATAGCAGATCAGACATACCACATGGGAGATAAGATAGAGCCGGCTGCAACAGTCACAGTGGATGGCGTGAAGCTTGACGCTGACTGCTATACGGTAACTTATACAAACAATGTGAATGTCGGAACTGCGACAATGACAGTTACAGGTATCACTGTACAGGGATATTCAGGAACTGTCGAGAAGACATTCAAGATACTTCCATTGTCTATTGCAAAGGCAGTGGCATCTAAGACTTATTCAGCGGTGTACACACCGGCTGGAACGACATTTACAGTGGAGAGCTTTGACATCACAGTTGATGGCAAGAAGTACACTGTGACGGACATGTCAGATTTCACTGTAACACAGAAGAACCTGATAAATGTTGGAACAGGAACAATAACAGTTACTGCAAAGGCTGACTGTAACTTTACAGGAAGCTTTGATATCGCAGTGACAATAACTGCAGCGAAGATAGAGGAGAGCTGGGCAAGCCTTGAGCAGACAGAGTTCAGCTATACCGGATCTGAGATAACTCCTGAGCCGGTTGTCAGAAGTGGAAATGTCATTCTCAAGAAGGATGTCGACTATACACTCAGCTACGACAGCAATGTGGAGTGTTCCGATAAGGCAAGCGTGATGGTGACAGGTACAGGTAACTATACAGGAGAGGTAAAGCTTCTCTTTACTATCGGTGCGAAGTCGCTCACGGGAGCAAAGGTAAGTGCTCAGGCACAGAGCTATACAGGTAAGCCGCTCACCACGAAGATCTCAGTCGTACTTGGAGACGAGAAACTTGTGGAGGGCCAGGATTATACAGTAGAGTATGTAGAAGGCGAAGTTACAAATGCAGGAACCGGTAAATTCAAGATCAAAGGTAAGGGCAACTATACCGGAGAGCTTGACGGCACATTTGTCATAAATGCGAGAAGTATAAATGCTGAGGGCATTATGGTTGCAGGTGTGGCAGATAAGACATACACCGGATTTGAGATAACACAGGATATAACAGTTAAGGATGGAGATGCGGTTCTCACAGAGGGAACAGATTACACTGTCGACTATGAGAATAACGTCAATGCATCGACCACAGATTCAAAGGCTGCAGTTATAGTCAGAGGTAAGGGTAACTATGACAGCAGTACAACAAGACGTGTAGAATTTACAATTGGACAGAAGGATATAACAGATGCAGAGATGGACGGCGTGGAGAGTTCAGTCGTATACACAGGAAAGGCTATTACATTTGATCAGGCTGTGCTCACTGTGGACGGTGTTAAGCTTGTAAATGGTGTGGACTACGAGACTGAATATGTCAACAATCTGAATGTATCTACTGCCAGCAGCAAGGCGAATATCATCTTCAGTGCAAAGGGTAATTATACAGGAAAAGCAAGCTGGACATTCACTATCACAGCAAAGAGCATAGAGGATTGTACAGTCAGCGATATTCCGGGACAGACCCACACAGGAAAGGCACTTACACCTGACATAACAGTCAAGGATGGCAGCAGAACTCTTGTGAAGGGCACGGATTATGATGTCGTATACAGCGACAATATTGAGGTGTCAACAGCAGACAAGCCGGCAAAGGCGGTTGTCACAGGAAAGGGCAACTACACCGGATCTGTACAGAAGACATTTATGATAGCAGAGAGAGTTATAGATATAACACCTGCGGTCATCTCTATAACAGACAAGGGACCATTTGTATATAACTATGGCAAGCAGATCACACCGGTTATATCAGTTACACTGGATGGAGAGGTGCTTCCAGAGGATGCGTATACAGTAAGCTATCAGAGCAATGTGAATGCCGGAAAGGCATACATAATCGTGACAGGAGCCGGAGAGTATCATGGAGTCATAGATACATCATTTACTATCGAACAGCTCGATGTGACAGGAGGAGTCCTTGAGCTTGAGAAGGATGCTTACGGATATACCGGAAGCGAGATCAAGCCTGTAGTGACAGGAATCACTCTGGCTGGCGGCAGCATAGAGCCTGGCACAGATTTTGACGTGACATACAGCAACAATATAAATGTAGGCAGTGGAGAGATAGCTCTCACAGCCAGAAGCAGTTCAAACTATAAGGGAACAGTTACAGGCAAGTTTGCGATCACTGCGGCAGACATCACAGATGCCCAGCTCACGGTTGCCGATCAGACATACACAGGTGCTGCACTCAAGCCGGCAGTGACAGTATATCTGGGACAGACAAAGCTTATAGAGGGAACAGATTACACAGTGGGATATGCTGACAATACCGATGCCGGAACAGCAACGGTTACTGTAAAGGGTATGGGCAACTATGCCGGAACAGTTAAGACGACCTTCAAGATCGCAGCAAGATCCATAAGTGCAGCAAAGATAACTGTTGCAGATCAGGTGTATACTGGAGCTCCGCTTACACCGGAGATAACAGTTATATTAGGTGGAAAGCAGATCGCAGACACCGAGTATGATGTTGACTATAGTGGAAATACCGATAAGGGTACAGCCACAGTGACGATAACAGGTAAGCACAATTACACAGGAACAGCATCAGAGACATTCACCATATCCGCAATGGATATAAGCAAGTGCGTGGTCTCACCTATAGCGTCTGTTGTATACGACGGAACAGCCCACAGTCCAAAGGTTACAGTCAAGAACGGAGAGATAGTTCTGACAGAGGACAGTGATTATGACGTCACATACAGCGACAATGTAAGTGTTACAACAGACTCAAGAAAGGCAAAGGCAACTATCACAGGCCGTGGAAATTATACAGGTCAGTGTGTGGCTGAGTTTGAGATAACAAAGGCAGACTTTGCAGATGCAGTCATAACAGGAATACCTGAGAGTGTAGAGTATACCGGTGAGAGCATAGTCCTCACAGGATATGAGCTCACACTTGGAGATACAAAACTTGTAGAGAATCAGGATTACGTTGTTGAGTACACTGATAATAAGGAGATCGGAACAGCGACTGTCAGATTCATCGGAGCAGGCAATTACAGCGGTGAGAAGACTGCAGCCTTCAAGATAACAAAGGCAGATATAGCAAACTGCGAAATCAGCCCGATCCAGGGACAGACATGGACAGGTAAGGCCATAGAGCCGGTGCTCACCATAAAGAATGGCAGCGTCACCCTGAAGGCCGGAACAGACTATGAAGTTACATACAGCAACAATATAGACGAGACGGATGAGGCGAAGGCAGAGATCACCGGTATTGGCAACTATACAGGAACTGCTGTAGTCTACTTCTCGATAACAAGAAGCGTTGTGGATATAAACGGCGCTACAGTGTCGGCTATACCGACGCAGACATATGCATTTGGCAAGGCTGTAACTCCTTCAGTCACTGTTATGTATAACGGAATTACACTGAAAGAGAATACAGATTACACCTTAACATATGAGAACAATATAAATGCTGGAACAGCATATGTGATCATAACCGGAACAAAGTATTACTCCAAGACAAAGAGAGTAAGCTTCGCCATCAACCCTGCGGACATATCAGCAGGCCGTGTGGTTATAGATCAGGAAAGCTTTGTGTACACAGGAAAGAGCCAGAAGCCTGAGGTTACAGGCATAGAGTTTGGAGATGTGATGATAACTGATATGGACAGCTTTGACATAAGCTTTGGCAGCAATGTCAATGTAGGAACAGCGTCCATCAGCGTATCAGCAAAGAGCAACACCAACTACAAGGGCAGCGTGACAGGTGAGTTTGCCATAACAGAGGCAGATCTGTCAGGCGCAGCAGTTGAGGTAGACGATGCGGTATATCAGGGAACACCTCTTACCCCGGCTGTCAGGGTAACACTTGGTACAGTGGTTCTGACAGAGGGCAGGGATTACACTCTGAGCTACAGCAGTAACACAAACGTAGGCAAGGGTACTGTAAAGATTACAGGAAGTGGCAATTATAAGGGCACCGTCAGTGCAGAGTTTGCTATAACAGAGAGAACGATCACTGATGCCGATGTGGAAGTCGCAGATCAGATCTACACAGGTAAGGAGCTCACTCCTGATGTGGAAGTAACACTTGGAGACAAGCTTCTGACAAATGGTGTGGATTACACAGTTACCTATGAGAAGAATGTCAATGTCGGCACGGCAAACGTTATAGTAAAGGGAACCGGCAATTATAAAGACACTATCACAAAGACCTTTAGAATAGCTGCAGCAGACATTTCAAGTGCAGTTGCGTATAAGATCAGTGATCAGACATATACCGGAAGTCCTATCACCCCGGCAGTGACAGTAAGCATGGCTGATGGAACAACACTGAAAGCCGGTGTTGACTATGAGGCTGAATACACAGGAAACACAGATGTTACGACAAAGGATGCACCTGCACAGGTGGTTATCACAGGAAAGGGCAACTATGTAGGAACCCTCAGAACAACATTTGCGATAGTACCTAAGTCACTTACAGGAGTCGCCATCAGCGGATACAGTGAGTCTGTGGCTTACACAGGTGCTGATGTGACATTTGCAGATATTATAGTTGCCGATGGAAGCGAGATCCTCACAGAGGGAATTGATTACAGGATCACATACACAGGCAACAAGGCAGTCACAACAGAGGATGGTACATACTTTACAGTAACAGGTACAGGCAATTACACCGGAAGCAAGGATGTACACTTTGTGATTACGGCAAAGGATCTCAGGGAATGTGATGTCGAGGAGATTGAAAGCCAGGTATACACAGGAAAGGCCATAGAGCCGGAAGTAACGATAAGAAATGGTAATGTTCTTCTTGTGAGCGACGTTGACTATGATGTCACATATGAGTCGAATATAAATGAGACTACAGAGACAACAAAGGCTAAGGCTATAATCACAGGAAAGGGCAACTACACAGGAAAGGTAACGAAGGAATTCGTTATAGGAAGAGTATTTACAGATATATCAAAGGCTGAGATAGAGGCTATTCCGGATCAGACATATACATTCGGACAGGCCATAACCCCTGAAGTCAAGGTAAGCTTTGGAGGAAAGGCACTCACACTTAACACCGACTATACAGTGACTTATACCGATAATATTGATGCGGGAACTGCAACTGTAAAGATCATAGGTACAGGTGATTACAACAAGTCAGTTACAAAGACATTTGTCATAAAGCCGGCAGATATATCAAAGGCGTCAGTAGTTCTCAGGGGAACATCATTCACCTACACAGGTGAGGCGATTACACCTGCAGTGACAAGACTTGGCGTTCCTAATGGTGGTGTGACTGAGAGTATCACAGATCTCTCTTCATTCGCTGTGGAATACAGTGACAATACAGATGCCGGAACGGCAAAGGTTACTGTAAGTGCAGGAAAGGATACGAACTACACCGGAACTGCATCAACCACATTTACTATCACAAGAAAGAGCATAAGCGGTGCGGTCGTGAGCGTGGCAGATGCTGAGTACACCGGATCAGAGGTTATACCGGATGTAAAGGTAACTCTGGGAGATAAGGTGCTGACAGCCGGCGTGGATTACACGGTATCGGCTGAAAACAATGTAGAGGCAGGAGAGGACGCTCTGTTAAAGATCACCGGATGCGGTAATTATGAGGGCGTACTGAGCCAGACATTTGAGATCAGTGCAAAGAGCATAGACGGCGGAAAGTGCAGCATACCGGCTCAGGTATATATAGGATCTGCGCTGACACCTGATGTAGTTCTTGAGGTTGGAGGCAAGACTCTGACCAAGGGTGAGGACTACACAGTTACATACGCAGACAACATAGATGTCACAACGGCTGAGAAGAAGGCATCAGCGATCATCAAGGCCATGGGCAACTACACAGGAAAGCTCACAGTTTACTTTGACATCACGGCAAAGACTCTTACAGCAGCCGATGTTGACAGCATTGATGCTCAGGAATACACCGGCGAGGCGATAGAGCCAGTGGTGGTCGTAAGAAACGGAGACACAGTTCTTGTTGCGGGAAGAGATTACGATGTAACATACAGCAACAATACAGACAAGACTACAGAGGCGAGAGCAGTAGTCAAAGGTAAGGGTAACTATCAGGGAACCGTTACAAAGCTGTTTGAGATATGCGGAGCAAGCATAGCACCGGCGGTTGTGACAGGAATACCTGAGAGCGCAGAATATACAGGTGACAGCATAACCTTTAAGGACATAACAGTTGTGATGAATGGAAAGACACTTGTATATGGAACAGATTACACAGTAAGTTATGAGAACAATGTCAATGCAACCACTGAGGACAGCATGGCTTACGTTATCATAAAGGGTAACGACAACTACGGTGGACAGATAAGAACAGCCTTCAGCATAACCCCAAGAAGTCTTGAGAAGTGCAAGGTCGATGCCATCGGAGGACAGACATATACAGGCAGGGAGATCACCCCTGAGGTTACAGTAAGAGATGGATCAAAGGTACTCGAAAATGGAAGAGACTACACGGTATCTTACAGTGATAATATCGAGGTGGGCAAGAATGCCAAGGCAGTTATAGAAGGTAAGGGCAACTACACCGGACAGCTTACAGCAGAGTTCACCATCGCAAAGGAAGTGCTCGACATTTCAAATGCGGTGATAAGTGATATCGCAGATCAGTATTACAACTTCGGTGAGGAGCTCACACCTGCACTCAGTGTAAATCTTGGAGGAAGAAAGCTTACAGAGAATGTTGATTACAGCGTAACCTACACTGATAACATTGAGGCCGGTACGGCTACAGCTACAGTGAAGGGAATCGACCAGAATAAGGGCGAGGTAAGTAAGACATTCAAGATCCTTCCTATAGATATAACAACTGCAGAGATCGCACTTGTGAAGGATTCATATGGTTTCACAGGAGATGCGGTAACAGCAGATGTAGAATCGATAACAGTCACAAGAAATGGAGTTAAGAAGGTACTCACAGATCTCGCAGGATTTGAGATCACATGTACAGACAATGTAAATGTCGGTACGGCTACAGTTAAGATCGCCGCAGGCGAAGGCCAGAGCTATACAGGAAGCACAAGCACATCCTTCAGGATCGTTGCAGCTTCAATAGAGCAGGCAGAGGTCAGCGTTGACAGTGCAGTATATACGGGAAGCGCGATCACTCCTGTATGCAGAGTAGTTCTCGGAGGAAAGACTCTTGCAGAGGGCGTTGACTACAAGGTAACAGTTTCAGGCAATGTGAATGTTACTGACAATGCACTGGTTACTATAGAGGGAACCGGAAATTACACCGGAAAGCTCTCACAGAAGTTCAGCATAACTCCTAAGAGGATATCACAGGCTGAGGTAAAGGCCGATGATGCTGAATACACAGGAAGCGCAGTTACGACAACAGTCAGTGTAGTCCTTGATGGAAAGACTCTTGTTCAGGGAACTGACTATAAGCTCAGCTACAGCGACAATGTGAATGTCACATCTGACACAGCAAAGGCTGTTGTGACAGTGACAGGAACAGGCAACTACACAGGAACAGTCCAGGGAGAGTTCTCTATAACTCCTATGGATATATCAAAGCTTGACATACCGGAGATACCAGATCAGACATACGGCGGTCAGGCAGTAAAACCTGAACTGAGAATTGTAAATGGCAACAATGTTCTCTCAGAGGGCACTGATTACACAGTGGCATACGAGAACAACGATTCGGTTACAGACAAGGCCAGCGCTATTATCTCAGGTAGAGGAAGCTACAAGGGATCAGTGACCAGAACATTTGCTATAAAGGCATACAGCATAGACAATGCAGAGATAAGTGGAATCCAGGATGCGGTAGTATTTACAGGAGATGCCATTGAATTTGCAGATATAGCAGTTGTAGTAAACGGCAGGACACTTGTGAACGGTACGGACTACACAGTAAGCTACGAGAACAACCTGAACGTTACAGATGAGAAGAATCCTGCATATGTGATCATAAAGGGCACAGGAAACTACGGCGGACAGGTTAGAACAGCATTTGCCATAACAGCTAAGAATATCGGCAGATGCAGCATTGATCCGATTGGCGGACAGATATACACAGGTAAGGCGGTTGAGCCTGAGATCACAGTCAGAGATGGCGCAAGGATACTGGAGACCGGAAAGGATTATGACATTACTTACAGCAACAACACAGATGTGACAGACAGTGCTGAGGTCACCATAACAGGTAAGGGCAACTACAGAGGCAGCAACAGTGCGGTATTCACCATCACACAGGAGGTTGTGGATATATCAAAGGCTGTAATGAGCAAGGTCGATGACCAGTATTACAACTTTGGAAATGCCATAAGACCAGAGGTTACACTTACATATGGCGGCAAGACATTGACACAGGATGTGGACTACGAGCTTGTATACATCGACAATATCAATGAAGGTACGGCGACGATACAGGCAAATGGTATCAACAAGAACACAGGCTCGGTGAGCACAACATTTGCCATAAAGCCAGTAGATATAACAACTGCTGAGGTTGTACTTGAGAATGACTCATTTGAGTACACGGGATCAGAGATCAGACCTGCAGTTAAGATGATAACAGTAAGCAGGGATGGCAAGGCGACGGCAGTGACATCTATGACAGCATTTGATGTGACATACACGGACAATACAAATGTCGGAACTGCTGGTGCGGTTATAAAGGCAGCACAGGGAAGCGGATTTACAGGATCTGTGACAAAGAAGTTTGAGATCACAGAGGTGGATATCGCACAGGCTGTAGTTGATGTGGAAGACCATGTGTACACAGGAAGTGCAGTAAAGCCTGCATATACAGTGACACTTGATGGCAAGAAACTCACTGCGGGAACAGATTTCAATGTGGTGTTCAGCAACAATGTAAATGTTGGAACAGCAGCCATCCTCACAGTGACCGGTACAGGAAACTACAAGGGAACAGTTGTCGCATACTTTGCGATAACTGCAAAGGATCTGAGCAAGGCAGATGTGAATGTCCAGTCATCAGTTTACACTGGAAAGCCACTTACACCGGCTGTGACAGTAACTCTCGATGATGAGATATTAAATGCAGACATTGATTATGTTGTTTCTTACAGCAACAATGTGAACGCTACGACAGCAAAGTCAAAGGCGACTGTGACCGTCAAGGGAACAGGAAACTATAAGGGCACTGTGACTGCTACATTCGACATTGAGCCAAAGGCGATCAATGAGGCGAAGATCAATGATATACTGGATCAGATGTACAGCGGCAGTGAGATCAGACCGGATGCAAAGGTGACACTCGATGGAGTACAGCTTGTTGCAGGAACGGACTACACTGTGACATATGAGAACAACATAGAGGTTTCAGATTCAGCCAAGCTTATCGTAACCGGTAAGGGCAATTACAAGGGAACTGTAGAGAAGAACTTCAGTATAAAGAGTCTCACTCTTGAGGACGCAGAGGTATCAGGTATACCAGCCGGCACAGAATACACAGGAAAGGCCATAACATTTGGCGAGATCGTTGTGACACTGGTCGGAAAGAAACTGTCCGAGGATGAGGATTACACAGTAGAGTATAAGAACAATGTAAACGTGACAGACAGTGCGGAGGTTGTGATAACAGGTATCGGCAATTACAGCGGAGAGCTGAGCAGAACATTCAAGATCACAGCTAAGGACATAAGCAAGTGTAGAGTCGATGCGATTGGCGGACAGGTACACACAGGAAAGGCTGTAACACCTGAGGTCACAGTGAGAGACGGAACACAGGTTCTCGTGTCTGGAACAGATTACAAGACAGAGTACAGCAACAACATAAATGAGACAACGGCCAGCTCGAAGGCTGAGATCAAGATCACAGGATCTGGTAACTACACAGGAAGCATAACAGTGAACTTCACGATATCTAAGAATCTTGTGGATATATCCAAGGCTGTGATAAGCAAGATCAGTGATCAGCTTTACAACTTCGGCCAGCCGCTCACACCGGATGTGACAGTTACATTTGGTGGAAAGACACTTGTATACGGCGAGGATTACGCACTCGTATATGTGGACAACATCGATGAGGGTGTGGCAACCGTAACAGTTAGAGGTATCAATTCAAATACCGGATCTTTATCGGCTAAGTTTAACATCAATCCGGTCGATATAAGTGATGGACAGATAGCTCTTGATGCATCCGAGTATATGTATACAGGAACAGCAGTAAAACCGGTGATCAATTCATTTACAGTGAAGAGAGCTGGAAAGACAGTGACAGTTACTGATTTTGACAACCTTGAGATCAGCTACTCGTCAAATACAAATGTTGGAACAGGTAAGGTTACTATAAAGGCACTTGAGGGTGAAGGCTTCACAGGAAGTGTCAGCAAGACATTTGCAATAGTAGGTGCTTCAGTCGACAATGCTTCAGTAAAGGTTGGAAACGGAGTTTATACGGGTGAAGCTGTAACTCCGGATCACACAGTTACACTCGGAGGCAGGACACTTGTTGAGGGACGCGACTACAGAGCAGACTACAGCAACAATGTGAACGTGACAGACAGTGCAGTGCTCACCATCACAGGTATGGGTAACTACAGTGGAAGCACCACAGCAAGATTTAAGATAAGTGCCAGAAATCTTGCAGATGCAGACATTACGGTGGCATCGGCAAGATACACAGGAGATCCACTTACACCTGCAGTTACAGTTTCACTTGGCGGAACAGCTCTTGTGGAGGACAGAGACTTTACAGTTTCATACAGTGACAATGTGAATGTCACAACAGACACAGATAAGGCAGGCGTTACCATCACAGGTATAGGCAACTACACTGGAACGGCGGTTGAGAAATTCGATATCGCAGCCAGAGACATATCTCTTGCAGAGATAAAGGACATCGACAGACAGAATTATACCGGTAATGCGGTTACACCAAAGCTCACGGTTGTTGACGGACAGAGAGAGCTTGTGGCAGGCAGGGATTACACCGTAAGCTACAAGAACAATGTCGAGGTGACAACGGCAGCAGTTGCGGTGATAACAGGAAAGGGCAATTATTCAGGAACTGCCAGCAAGCTGTTTGCTATTGGCGGTGCAGATATTGCAGATGCAGATATAACAGGTATAAAAGACAGCGTAACCTACACAGGAAAGGCAATAACATTTGCCGGACTTAAGGTAACATACGGCGACGATGTACTTGTGGCAGGAAGAGACTACACTGTATCATACAGTGGAAATAAGAACGTGACGGACAAGGCAAGTGTTACCATCACAGGTATTGGCAACTACACAGGAAGTGTTACCAGATACTTTGCTATAACAAGAAGAAATCTTGCAGACTGTCATGTGAGCGAGATCGAGGGTCAGATTTACACAGGCAAGAAGATAGAGCCGGAGCTCACAATTACATATGGAGATCTGGTGCTTGTAGAGGGTGTTGACTACGAGATCGAGTACAGCAATAATATTGAGCCTACAGCAGGCGGACAGCCGGCAAAGGCAACAGTAACAGGTAAGAGAAGCTACACAGGAACTGTGGAGAGAGAATTTACCATTACAAAGGATCCTGTAAATATAAGCGGAGCCAAGATCAGTGCAATACCTGATCAGGAGTTTGCAAAGAAGAATATCACACCTGCGGTAAATGTTACATACGGTGGCAAGACGCTTGTACAGGGAACTGATTACAAGGTTTCATACATCAATAACTATAATGTTGGAACTGCCACAGTGACGATCACAGGATATGGAGACTACGTAAGTTCTAAGACGGCAACTTTCGAGATCGTCAAGAGAGACGTAACAGGTTATGTAGCAGAGCTTTCAAAGAGCAGCATGACATACACCGGAAAGGCACTCACTCCATCAGTTACAGCTATTAACAGCAGTGACGGAGCATTTGTGCTTGACGATGAAGATATCGCGGGCTTCATAGTGAGATATGCTTCAAATGTAAACGTTGGAACAGCAACGGTTACAGCTACAGCAGGAAGCCGGTCTAACTACACAGGAAGTGTGACAGCAACATTTGCCATAACAGCGGCATCAATCGATAATGCAGTAGTTGTGGCAGAGGATACGGAATACACAGGAAAGCCGGTAACTCCAGCCGTTACAGTGACAGTCAACGGTGTTGTGTTATCAGCAGCGGATTACACAGTGGCTTACAGTAACAACACTGAGGTCGGAACCGCAGAGGTAAGCATAACAGGAAAGGGCAACTACACCGGAGAGACAACAGGTACATTTGAGATAACAGCAAGAAGTATCAAGAACTGTACAGTTGAGTGCAGCACATCGATCGAGTACACAGGAAACCAGCTCATACCTGTTGTAAAGGTAAAGAATGGTGATGTGGAGCTGACAGAGGGAGTTGATTACATACTCAGCTTCGATATGAACACAGATGTGACAGGACGCGCAAAGGTGGTTGTGACCGGTAAGGGCAACTACAAGGATTCAGTGACAAGATACTTTGCAATTACAAAGAAGAGTATCGCTGGAGCTGAGATCAAGGGTATTACAGGAAAGGTATTCACAGGTAATGCAATAACACAGGATATTGAAGTTGAACTGGATGGACAGAAGCTCAGCCAGGGAACGGACTATACTGTGAAGTACGAGAACAATGTTCATGTAGGAACAGCAGTCATAACAATAACAGGTGCAGGCAACTACACAGATTCTGTAAAGAAGAGCTTTGTGATAAGCAAGGCAGATATAAGCAACACGGCTGTTATAAACGGAATTGAGTCCGAGGTTATATACAAGGGCACAGCATTTAAGTTTGATAATGTCACGATAACATGGGGAACAAATGTGCTGAAGGAAGGCAGAGATTACACGATCACATACCAGAACAACAGCGGAATCACCATGACGAGAACAAGTAAGGCTTCAGTCACTGTGAAGTTCATGGGCGACTACAAGGGAAGCGTTACAAAGCAGTTCAGGATCAAGGCATTTGACATATCAAAGGCAACCGTATCAGCGATAGCAGACAAGACCTACACAGGATCAGCGATCAAGCCGGTGGTTACAGTTAAGATCGGCAGAACAGTGATAAATCCAAAGGAGTACACGGTTGAGTACAGCAACAACGTGAAGCCGGGTGTTGCAAGTGTTACGATCACAGGACTTAACAACTTCTACGGAACAAAGAAGGTTACATTCAACATCCTTCCTGCAAAGGTGAAGAACCTTGCGGCAAGCGGTGAGACAACAACATCACTGAAGCTATCATGGAGCAGCAGTGCATATGCCCAGGGATATGAGGTGTACAGATATGATACAGGTAAGAAGACATATGTGAAGGTTGCAACAGTGACGGGCACAAGCAGCAATATCACAGGTCTGGCAGCGGGAACTGATTACAAATTCGCGGTATCAGCATATGTGAAGTCGTCAGGCAAGACACTGTATAGCGAGAAGACAGTCATAAATGCAGCAACAAAGCCAGCTAAGGTTTCAGGTGTTTCATTCAGCAGCAGGGCAGAGAAGTCGATAGCGCTCAAGTGGAATACAGTTAAGGGAGCTACAGGCTACAAGGTATACAGACTTGTAGCAAAGGACAATTACAAATATCTTGGTTCGACATCAAAGACAGCTTATAATGTAAACGGTCTGACTGGAAGTACAGCTTACACATTCAAGGTAGTTGCATACAAGAAGGTCGGCAGCAAGGAGCTCGTTGGTGAGAATGCTACAGCAAGGATCATGACAACGCCATCGGCAGTCAAGAATCTTAAGATCAGTGCCAGAAGCAATGCATCGATAACGATGAAATGGAGCAAGGTAAACAACGCTGATGGATACATAGTTTACAGATACCGCGGCAACAGAGCAGTCAAGATCAAGACCATCACAAGCAAGTCAAAGGTCGTATTTGTAAGCTCAAAGCTCAGTGCCGGAACAACGTATAAGTACAGAGTTGTGGCATACAAGAAGGATGGAAAGGCGATCGTAGAGAATGCCGGAACATATGTATCAGGATTTACACTTCCTGCAACACCTGTTGTATCAGCGAAGGCCGGAGTCAAGCAGGCGAAAATTGCATGGAAGAGAGCCAAGGGAGCAACAGGTTACATCGTATACATGTCAACATCAAAGCGTGGCACGTATAAGGCTGTTGCAACTATAAGAAAGGCAGGAACTACTTCGTACACCAAGAAAGGCCTGAAGAAAGGCAAGACATATTACTTCAAGGTGCGTGCATTTAACAAGTCAGGTAAGACAACATATAAGAGTTCATACTCAACAGTAAAGAAGATCGTTGTCAAATAGTGACTGACAGTTAGATAAGGGAAAGCCGGAAATAAAACAAAAAAAAGCATCCAACTGGGTGAGCCTGGAAACAGGCTTATCTGGTGGATGCTTTTTTGTTATCTGTGAGGCGGAGGAATCTGTCCGCCTGAGAGATGATAAAGTCCTTAAGTGCTTTATATGGAAATACATTCGTTGTATTATTGCCTACATCGGTGTCTATTGAGGTGAATGAGTCGAGATCACTCTGCAGTCTGCTCTGTGAGAAACATAGACATTTTTTTATGGTCATATCAGGTGATGAAACCTTCGGTATGATCGGTGAGAAATCCCTGATAAACAATGGATTTGTCACATTGTAATCACCGTAGAAAAACTGCTCTGAGAAGAAATCTCGGAATGGGATGCACATTCCCTCCGGCTGCATGCTCAGCTCGTGCATTCGGACATGGTCTATGTCGCGGGTCACACAGGTGGGAGTGTTATCGCCTGCCTCAAACTGAAAATATTGCGGCCATAATTCCTCCACATAGGCGGCGTCCATCATGAGATGGGCAAGTATGCCAAGGTCGGCAGGTGTCATAGCTTCCACTGGATATTCTGACAATATGTGATCGATGTCCGGATATTTTGTTATGAGATCGTTCTGCCATTCCGGCCTGAAATGTGTCAGGGCTTTGTCCGTAACCGCATCTGGAAGAACGCAGCCCAGCAGGAAATCATTCAGCAGCTCCGGCTGGGATTCCTTTGAAATATGAAGTTTGTCTGCGATGTATCTGCCCTCGCACAGGTGTATTATGTATCCCGGCATTGCAGCCCTCCCATATAGAATATATTTGTCAATTTGTAAAAAAGTGTACCCCCGGAGCCCCCGTAATGTCAATAAAGACAATTTCATACAAACAGTTTACTTGACTTATAATTTGTTAGGCGGTAAAGTCATAGATGGATAAATGGGATATCCATATCAGAGTAAAAGGAGAAACGTGTTGAATAACGATTACAACAAAGAACAAAACGACAAGAATGACGACAACAAGAATAATGGCAACAAAGGCAAAAACAGGAATGTCATGGTTCTGCTTGTCATCTCGGTGATATTGACACTGCTGTGCTGGAGAGCATATGACAAGATCACAAATGGAACGAAAAAAGAGATCCCGTACAGCGGATTTGTGGAGATGCTGGATTCGGGAGAGGTGGACAATGCGGAGATATATGCCAAAAAGATCAGATTTACCTCAAAGGAGTCTGACGGCACTCTGGATAAGAACACCTATGTGACAGTGAGGATAAGCGACGATAAGCTGGCAGACAGACTTAAGACAGCCCATGAGAAGTATGCCACAACATACAAGGGCAAAGACGAGAGCGGTTCAGCCATGGTCGGAACGATACTCTCATATGTGGTCATGATAGCTGCATTCTATCTGTTCCTCTCGTTAGTGACAAGGCGGAGCGGAATGATGGGCTTTGGCAAATCAAACGCCAAGGTATATATGGAGAAGAAGACCGGAGTCACATTTGCAGATGTTGCAGGAGAGGATGAGGCAAAGGAATCCCTGACTGAGATGGTCGACTTCCTTCACAACCCTAAG
>NZ_JBEHVV010000016.1:36335-51351 GCF_040227395.1 Coprococcus sp. RTP21428st1_C9_RTP21428_210409 | reverse complement strand
GTTCACATGACAGCACATATTAACTGCCAATGGCATTCCGGCTATGTGAGTGGCATATGTCTCTATGTTCACAGCCAGTGCCGTGGTCTTTCCTCCAAGACCGCCAGGTCCTATTCCAGTGTTGTTGATCATCTCCAGAAGCTCACTCTCTATCCTTGCTATATGCTCTCTGTCTGAGTGAACTCCTACCTTTCTTGTAAGAGCCCTCTTTGCAAGCTTCGCAGCAAGCTCAAAGTCTCCTCCAAGACCCACACCTACGAATACGGGAGGACATGCATTTGGTCCGGCATCCTTTACAGCCTGAAGAACAGCAGCCTTCACGCCCTCTTCTCCATCTGCCGGCTTGAGCATGTACACCTTGCTCATATTCTCGCTTCCAAATCCCTTTGGAGCTATAGTTATCTCTATTTTATCTCCCGGAACTATATCATAATGTATAATCGCCGGGGTATTATCCTTTGTATTTTCTCTGATAAGAGGATCCTTTACCACTGATTTTCTCAGGTATCCGTCAGTGTATCCCTGTCTCACACCTTCGTTTATGGCATCAGTTATGTTCATTCCTTCTATATGTACATCCTGTCCAACATTCACAAAGAAAACAGCCATTCCCGTATCCTGACAGATAGGAATATCATTCTCCTTTGCTATATCCAGATTCTCACATAACTGTCCAAGTATCTGTTTTCCGAGCGGACTGTCCTCAGATTCTACTGAATCCCTGATTGCCTTCTCCATATCCTCAGACAGATTTACATTTGCTTCGATGCACATCTCCCTTACATTTTTGGTAATCTCTTCTGCTGCAATAACTCTCATCTCTTCACCGCCATTTTATAAATTTTTTTTAATCATCCAGGAACGTATCATCGTTCTTTTTGTAGTTTGGATCTCTCCTGTTCATGATGAATTTGTATATGTATAACACCACTGTAAATATCGCAACAACTATGATCATCGCCGCCAATATATATATGATGTTCATTATACTGTAAGAAAGTTCAGACGCCTTCTCGGAGCTCTGGAATATCTTGTCCAGTTTTCCTTCCGTTGTTGCCTCTGTAACCGTAGATGCAGCCGTTGTAGCCGCCGATGCCACCACCTGTATCACATTCGCCGTCATGCCTTTTACCCCCAATAATTTTGTTGTATTTTCCCATAATTCCAATCTCTTTATAATAACCTTCAAAATCCTGCGTTCAGGATTATTTTCTCCCAATGTGTAATCCAAGATAAGTATATCATAACGGCTATTTGCACACAATCTGTAAACATCCATGGACATAAAAAAAGATGTACTGTCTTGCATATTACAACACAGTACATCTATCTTTATTTGTGATTATAATTACTCCTCTGAATTACTCTCGGCATCATTCTCCGTATCGTTCTCTACATTCTCTGATACTTCATTTTCTGCTGATTCTGGATTCTCTGAGTCCTCTGCCTCTTCATCTTCATCACTTCTTGCAAGCTTTGCAACAGATGCCACAAATGTGTTGCCATCCTTGCCGATATTCATAAGCTTGACACCTGAGGTTATTCTTCCTATTACAGTTATATCTGAACAATGCATTCTGATCATGATTCCCTCATTGGTCATCATCATAATGTCATGGTCATTTGTCACGGCCTTTGCGCTGACGATGTCACCGGTCTTATCGGTTATCCTGTAACATTTGACACCCTTACCGCCTCTCATCTGAGGGGCAAATTCTGACAGTTCAGTTCTCTTTCCCATACCCTTTGTGGTTACGAAGAGAATCTCATCGCCCTGAACATCAAGCTGCATTGCTATGACTTCATCGCCCTTGTCGCATCTTATTCCACGTACACCCATGGATGTACGTCCTGTATCACGGACACATTCTTCATTGAATCTGATACACATACCCTTGGCAGTTACAAGGAATACATCATTCTCACCGCTCGTTGCCTTAACCTCTATGAGTTCATCTCCCTCATTCAGTGTTATGGCAGCCAGACCGGTCTTTCTTATATTCTCAAATGCCTCTATCTTGGTCTTCTTTACAATACCATTCTTTGTAGCCATCATGAGATACTTCTTGTCAAATCCGGCTATAGGGATTATGGCTGTTACCTTCTCACCAGGAAGAAGCTGAAGAAGGTTGACTATCGCAACACCCCTTGCATTACGTCCCGACTCAGGTATCTCGTATCCCTTCATTCTGTATACTCTTCCCATATTGGTGAAGAACATTATGAAGTTGTGGGTATTAGTAAGGAATATCTCATCGATTATATCGTTGTCGATGGTGTTCATTCCCTTGATACCCTTGCCGCCTCTGTTCTGTGCCTTGAAGGTATCCTTTGGCATTCTCTTGATATATCCGAGCTTTGTCATGGAGATAACTATCTCTTCTCTCTTGATAAGCTCCTCATCTGTTATATCATCTGAATATGCAGTTATGGATGTTCTTCTCTCATCACCGTACTTGTCAGCTATCACTGCAAGCTCAGTCTTGATAACTCCGAGAAGCTTATTCTCATCTGCAAGTATCTCCTTGTACTCAGCTATCTTCGCAATAAGCTCATTGTACTCGTTCTCAATCTTCTCTCTTTCCAGACCTGTCAGAGCACGGAGTCTCATATCAACGATTGCTCCGGCCTGTGCCTCGGAAAGTCCAAATCTTTCGATCAGCTTTGCCTTAGCCTCTCCAACATTCTTTGAATTTCTGATGATCGTGATGACCTCATCTATGTTGTCCAGTGCTATGAGATAACCCTGTAATATGTGGGCTCTCTCCTCAGCCTTGTTCAGATCATACTTTGTTCTTCTTGTGACAACATCCTCCTGATGCTTCAGGTAGTATGTGAGCATGTCCTTGATGTTGAGTATCTTAGGTACTCCATCCACCAGAGCCAGCATGATACATCCAAATGTATCCTGGAGCTGTGTGTGTTTGAAGAGCTGGTTGAGTATTACGTTGGCATTGACATCCTTTCTAAGCTCAATGACAACTCTCATTCCCTCTCTTGAAGACTCATCTCTTATATCTGTGATTCCATCGATTCTCTTGTTCTTGACAAGATCGACCATATTCTTTATAAGAAGGGATTTATTTACCATATATGGTAGTTCGGTTACAACAATGCGGTGCTTTCCGTTGTTCATTGTTTCGATTTCTGTGATTGCACGTACTTTTATCTTGCCTCGACCTGTTCTATATGCATCGTTTATTCCCTGTCTGCCCAGTATCTGTGCGCCTGTAGGGAAATCCGGACCCTTTACTATGTCCATGATCTCATCTATCTCTGTCTCACGTCCTTCTTCCACTCTGTTATCGATGATCTTTATGGCTGCATCGATAGTTTCCTTTAAATTATGTGGTGGAATATTGGTAGCCATACCTACTGCGATACCTGATGTACCATTTACCAATAGGTTAGGATAACGTGATGGTAGTACCACAGGTTCTTTCTCTGTACCATCAAAGTTAGGTGTGAAATCAACTGTATCTTTGTTTATATCTGCCATCATCTCCATGGATATCTTGGAAAGTCTTGCCTCTGTATATCGCATGGCAGCGGCATGGTCACCGTCGACCGATCCAAAGTTTCCATGTCCATCCACAAGTGGATATCTGGTATTCCACTCCTGAGCCAGCTTTACAAGTGCCTTGTATATTGAACTGTCTCCATGTGGATGATATTTACCCATTGTATCACCGACGATACGGGCACATTTACGGTGTGGCTTATCAGGTCCATTGTTAAGTTCTATCATAGAATGAAGTATTCTTCGCTGAACAGGTTTAAGACCATCTCTTACATCAGGAAGAGCTCTGGCAGCGATAACGCTCATGGCATAATCTATATATGAACGCTCCATTGTTTTTTTCAGACCAACTTCATCTATTTTATCAAAAATCTTATCGTCATCCATTTTTTGATTTCCTTTCTCTCGATATTGGTTATGTTTCATCACATTTATTTAATCAATATACTATATATCGAGATTCTTTACATACTTGGCATTTGTCTCTATAAACTCACGACGTGGTTCAACCTTATCTCCCATGAGTACATTGAATGTCATATCGATTTCTGACTCATCGTCATCATCAATTGCCACTCTGAGAAGAATTCGTTTTTCTGGATCCATGGTTGTCTCCCAGAGCTGTTCTGCATCCATCTCTCCAAGTCCCTTGTATCGCTGTATCTTGTTGTTCTGATCTCTTCCGACTTCATCAAGTATACTGTTCAGCTCATCATCACTGTACGCATACCATACCTTCTTGTTCTTCTCCAGCTTGTAAAGTGGTGGCTGTGCCAGATATACATGTCCCTTTCTGATAAGATCAGGCATGAATCTGTAGAAGAATGTGAGGAGAAGAGTTGCTATATGAGCTCCATCCACATCGGCATCGGTCATGATGATGATCTTGTTATATCTGAGCTTCTCTATATTGAAGTTCTCATGGATACCTGTTCCAAATGCGGTGATCATGGCTTTGATCTCTTCATTTCCAAGGATTCTGTCTATTCTTGCCTTCTCAACATTAAGGATCTTACCTCTGAGTGGAAGTATGGCCTGTGTTGCTCTTGATCTCGCTGTCTTAGCTGAACCACCGGCGGAATCTCCCTCGACTATGTAGATCTCACAGTTCTTTGGATCCTTGTCTGAACAATCCGCAAGCTTTCCAGGAAGTGCCATGTTGTCTGAAAGATTTGCCTTCCTTGCAACATCCCTTGCCTTTCTTGCAGCTATTCTGGCTCTCTGTGCAACAGCCGCTTTATTCACAATTATCTTAGCAATCTGCGGATTCTGCTCAAGATAATATGTAAGCTGCTCAGTTACAACACTCTCAACTGCAGGTCTTGCCTCTGAATTACCAAGCTTCTGCTTTGTCTGACCCTCGAACTGAGGATCACTTATCTTGATAGATACGATGGCTGCAAGTCCC
This sequence comes from Coprococcus sp. RTP21428st1_C9_RTP21428_210409, assembly GCF_040227395.1. Lineage (NCBI taxonomy): Bacteria > Bacillati > Bacillota > Clostridia > Lachnospirales > Lachnospiraceae > Coprococcus > Coprococcus sp. RTP21428st1_C9_RTP21428_210409. Next base: position 46,423 of record NZ_JBEHVV010000016.1, on the reverse strand, counting down.
TCTCTCAGATCATCACCCGAGAGATTGTCATCCTTATCCTTGATAATATTATTCTTTCTTGCATAATCATTGAACACCTTTGTTATGGCTGACTTAAATCCTGTCAGATGTGTTCCACCCTCAGGTGTGTTGATGTTATTTACAAAGCTGTATGTGGATTCATTGTATGAATCATTGTGCTGAAGTGCCACCTCAACACTTATTCCATCTCTGACTCCCTCACAGTAGATTACCTCATTGTACAGAGGATCTCTGTGTCTGTTCAGATATGTTACAAACTCCTTTATACCACCCTCATAGTGGAATGATCTTACCTTCTCAGGAATAAGTCTCTTGTCTGTAAGACTTATCTTCAGGCCCTTTGTAAGGAATGCCATCTCACGAAGTCTGTTTCTCAGTATATCGTAATCGTATATGTTATCTTCAAATATTGTATGATCCGGCAGGAATGTAACCTTTGTTCCTGATACTCCCTCAGGTGCTTCACCTATAACCTGAAGCTTGTACATAACCTTGCCCTTCTCATATCTCTGCTTGTACACCTTGCCATCTCTGGTAATCTCGACTTCAAGCCATGTTGAAAGTGCATTTACAACTGATGCACCAACACCGTGAAGTCCTCCGGATACCTTATATCCTCCACCGCCGAACTTTCCGCCGGCATGAAGTATGGTAAATACCACCTCAACAGCAGGTATTCCCTGCTTTTTATGTATTCCAACAGGAATTCCTCGTCCATCATCCACTACGGTGATGGAGTTATCCTCATTTATATACACCTGAATGTGGGTACAATATCCTGCCAGAGCCTCATCTACAGAATTATCAACTATCTCGTATACAAGATGGTGAAGTCCAGTGGAGGATGTACTTCCTATGTACATACCAGGTCTCTTTCTGACTGCTTCCAGTCCCTCCAGAACCTGTATCTGTTCAGCTCCATAATTATCATTTTCCATTGTCATGCTTCCTCCGTTCTTACTCTGGTGGCCGTTCCCTCTACCACGCTATAAACATTGTTGATTATTACCTGCTCTTTAACAAAATCATCATATCCCGTACAGGTTATGATAGTCTGTATATCTTTTATCTCTTCTATCAATGCATCACGTCTGCTGGTGTCCAGCTCGCTCATGACATCGTCCAGAAGCAATATCGGATTATCATTGATTATCCTTTTTACAAGTTTTATCTCCGCCATCTTGAGTGACAGGGCAACTGTTCTCTGCTGTCCCTGTGAACCATATTTTCTGGCGTCTATTCCATTTATGAGAAAACTTATATCATCTCTGTGTGGACCAGACTGTGTACTTGAATATCTGATATCCATCTCAGTCTTTTCCTGAAGTGTCTCATCGAATTTATCTTCATCGACATTGCACTCATACACTATCTCTAGCTTTTCCTTGCCCGATGTGAGATGACTGTGGATCTCCCCAATTATCTCATTCATCATGTCGATAAAATTTCTTCTCTCTTTTATTATCCTCGACCCATAGTCCACAAGCTGCATATTCCACACATCCAGTGTATCCATGAGACTTCTGTTATGATAAATCTGCTTTAACAGATTATTTCGCTGATTGAGTATCCTGTTATATGATGCCAGATTCTGATAATACAATCTGCTTATCTGACACAATTCAAGATCCATGAACCTTCTCCTCTCGGCTGGTCCATTTTTAATGATAGTCAGATCTTCAGGTGAAAAGAATATGACATTGAGAAGACCATATAATTCCGTGGCCCTCCTTATGGGTATGCCATCGATCGCCACTCCCTTATTTTTGCTCTTTCGAAGATGCATATCTATCTTGTGCGATATGTCTTTCTTGTTGACAAATAATCTTATATGACTCTCGTCTTCACCTATCTTTATGATATCTTTATCCTGCGTATTTTTTCTGTGTGACTTCGTAGTCGCTGCCATGTATATGGATTCAAGTATATTTGTCTTGCCCTGGGCGTTATCGCCGTACAGGATATTCGTATTTTTTCCAAATTCTACTTTCACATTACTGTAATTTCTGTAATTACTCAGCTCTATCGACTCTATATACATAACCTTCACCATCTGCAAGATGGCGACCACAATTATTTCTGAATACTTATCTTATCACCATCAAATTCTACTTCATCACCATCATAAAGCTTTCTTCCACGTCTGGTCTCTATCTCACCGTTAACCACAACCAGTCCCTGAACTATGACCTCCTTTGCGTCAACTCCTGACTCCACCAGACCGGCAGCCTTAAGCGCCTGTCCAAGCTTTATGAACTCATCTCTTAACTTGATTATCTCCATATTCTCACCCCTTCTTACTCTTCGTTGATTCCCATAGGAAGGATAAGGTAGATATATGTCTCTGCATCATCCTTGATAACACATGGAGATTTTGTATTGTTGAAATAAATAGTTACATTCTCATCGTCAATTACTCTGAGTGCATCTATTATAAGCTTTGGATTAAATCCAATGACAAGATTGTTACCTTCCTTCTCGATATCTATCTCCTCATTCAGAGAACCGATGAGAGAACTGATCTTGAGACCGAGAGTTCTGTCATCAATGCTGAGTCTGATAGGCTTCTTGTCTGAATCCTTTATAAGAAGAGTTGCTCTATCCAAACTGTCAAGGAACTCTCTCTTGTTTATCTTCATCTTGATCTGATAATCAACTGAGAGCATATGGCTTATTCTGAAATACTCGCCCTCTATCAGTCTTGAAACAACCTTTGTATTATCAAACTCAAATAATATATTGTTGTCAGTGAAATAAATATTTACAGGATCATCAACTCCACCGTTCATGATCTTACTTATGTCGCTGAGGGATTTTCCTGGAACTACAACCTTAATGTCTGAATTATCTCCCTTGAGCTCTATATATCTGATGGATATTCTGTGTCCATCCAGAGAAACCACGCTGAGCTTATTGTTTGATACCTCAAATAACTCACCGGTCATAAGCTTATTGTTCTCATTATCTGATATAGAGAATATTGTCTGATTGATAACCTCTCTCAGCGCAAACTGAGATATGGTTATGAACTTATCCTTTGATACAACAGGAAGATTGGAGAAATCCTCTCCTGACTTTCCAGGTATGTTGAACTCAAGTCTCTCACACTTGATAAGTGTCTTGCTGTCCTTATCACTCTCTATAGTTATGTCGCTGTCAGGAAGCTTTCTTATGAAATCTGAGAAAAGCTTTGCCTCGAGTGCAACCTTTCCGTCCTCTATAACAGTACCGTCAACATAACTTTCTATTCCTATCTCCATGTCATTAGCTGTGAGCTTAATAACACCGCCTGCAGCTTCAACCAGGATACAAGACAGTATCGGATGGGTCGTCTTGTTGGAGACAGCCTTTGATACGATATTTATACCCTGAAGTAAGTTAGATTTTCTTATGGAAATTTTCATTTTAAGTGTGATCTCCTTTCATGTCCAAATATAATGATCATCAAAATATGATATGTGTGTATAACTTCAAATAACAACAAACAGTGCGAGCGCTTAACTATAAATATATTAAGATAATTAGTAGTATCAGTAGTAGTGCTTTTGATAATGTTGAAAGTGTATCAAGCCCTTACAAATCAAGGCTTTGAGAATTATGTGTCCATGTTACTAATCAATTTTAACCTGTTCATAAACTGACCATTTACCAACATGGCAAAATCCTGATTTTCAGGAGTAAGAACAATTCTCAAACACATAACAACATGTAACAAACATCAAATAACAATATACAGTCACGTTATGTTTGTAAGGTTATAAACAAATAAGTGAGTTTATAAGGTAAAAATGTGGATAACTTGCTATTTTTGTGGATTAAGCTTCTTGATTATGACGTCAACCATCTCAGCAAATTCCGGATCCTTCTCAATCTTATCTTCAACCTTCTGTATATTGCTGTGCACGGTGGAGTGATCCTTTCCTCCAAATGCATCTCCTATACTCTTCAGACCCTTGTCCGTATACTTTCTGCACAGGTACATGGATATCTGACGGGCAGTGGCTATATCCTGGCTTCTCTTCGTGGATACGATGTCACTGACTGATATATTAGTATGCTCTGAAACAGTGTTGATAATGAGCTCAGGTGTTATGGTAACCTTGGAATCCTTGGATATGAAATCCTTGAGGACGTTCTTGGCAAGTTCCTCAGTGATCTTGATATCTCCGAGCTCTGAATATACGCTGAGCTTGTTGAGCGCACCCTCAAGCTCACGTACGTTGTAGGTTATATTGTTGGCGATATACTCAAATATCTCCTCGCTGATGATATCGGTAAGTCCCTTTATCTCAGCCTTGTTCTTGAGGATAGCCATACGTGTCTCGTAATCAGGAGCGTGGATGTCGATAGGAACACCCCACTCAAATCTTGATCTGAATCTCTCATCCAGAGTCTTGATCTCCTTTGGTGGCTTATCCGACGACAGGATTATCTGCTTACCTTCGTCATGAAGAGCGTTGAAGGTGTCAAAGAATTCCTGCTGCGTACTTGCCTTACCGATCAGGTACTGGATATCATCGATCAGAAGAACATCCACTGTTCTGTATTTGTTTCTGAATTCTTCAGTTTTATTCTTGGAGATTGCTTCTATGATCTCATTCGTGAATTTGTTCGATGGAACATAGAGAACCTTCATATTACTATTGTGCTGGAGTATATAGTGGGCTATGGACTGCATAAGATGAGTCTTGCCCAGTCCTGATCCTCCATACAGGAAAAGTGGATTGAACTTGTCCTGTCCAGGTGAATCGGCAACTGCCAGACATGTTGCGTGAGCGTGCTTGTTACTCTCACCAACAATAAAGTTCTCAAATGTGTAGTCAGGTCTGAGATTGCTCTTGGCAATGGCATCGTTGTAGTCCTCTGAATATGTAGGGGACTTTTCATCCTTTCTCATCTGACTCTCGAGTGTGAATATAACCTGAATTGAATCGTCCTGAAAGAGCTCTCTGAGAACTGTTTCAAGATATATATCAAATAATTTTCTCTTGAGAAATTCTACGCCTCTCTGTCCGTAATCCTCGTCCAGAGTGAAATAGACCTTGTTATCCTCAACTGAATATATCTTGAGAGGTTCGATCCATGTATGGATCATGATATGGGAAATTCCATGTTCATTTTCAAGTATATTCAAAATGTCATTCCACTTGGCTAATATTAAGTCCTTCATCGTAAAAAACCTTCCTCAAAAAAATAATTCTTCCTATTATTAATAACACTATTATATTTTATAATAAATGCACCCCTATTTCAAGCATATTAAGGTTAAAAACAAGATAAATTGCCTTTATTTTGATTTTACATGCTTATACGGTTAGGTACACGTATTTGGGGGTAAAATCAAAATAAACGAGAATAAGGGGCAAAAAATGAAAAAGTTAATAAAAAATCTTATTTGTGTATAATCCACATGGAATGTTGATAACTTTGTTACATAAGTTTCATAATAATTATTATTTTCAAACTTATGTAAATATAAAAAAATGACTGTTTTATATTTGTGAACATCACAAACAGCGATAAATACTGGGTTTTTTAGAATTAAACCCACAAAAGTAAAAAGTTATCAACAAGTTACCAACAAATTGTGGATAACATTATGTAAAGCGACTGGTAACAAAAATTAAATGCTTACAAAAATGTGATTAATCTATGAAACCACAACATTTTGTGATTAATATTAATGTATCCACCTAATTAATCCAGAACGATTCGTCACCTTTATCAAATAGTGGCTGAAATCCTTATAAAATATAGGAAAAACGGCAAAAAAGGCTTGACTCACATTATCTATTTATTTATAATAGGCAAGTAAATTTGTAAAGAAGGAGGTGTTTTGTAATGAAGATGACATTCCAGCCTAAGAAGAGACAGAGATCTAAGGTTCATGGCTTTAGAAAGAGAATGAGTACTGCTAATGGCAGAAAGGTACTGGCCGCTAGAAGAGCTAAGGGAAGAAAGAAATTATCAGCGTAAGGTCACATGGTTGTGACCTTTTTTTATAGGGTCACAGCAACAGTTTTTCTAATAATCAAAGTTTCGGTGGTTACACAATGAGTAAGATGATTACATTAAAAAACAGCAGAGAGTTTGGCAGTGTGTACAGCACAAAGAATTCGGTAGCCAATAAATATTTAGTTATGTATCTGAGAAGCAACGGCTTGGATTACAACAGACTCGGAATCTCTGTTAGTAAGAAAGTTGGTAACAGTGTGGTAAGACACAGGGTAACCAGATTGATTAGAGAAGCTTACCGATTAAACAGAGCAAATATTGATGTTGGCTATGACATAGTGATAGTAGCCAGACCGTCATCAAAGGACAAGAAATGTCAGGACATTGAGAGTGCTTTGATGCATTTGTGTGGGTTAAAGAAGATAAGCCACATAGGGTAAAGAAATGAAAAAAATATTTATTGGTTTAATCAAATTTTACAGGAAGTATTTGTCACCGCTTAAGGGACATGCTACCTGCAAGTATTTTCCTACTTGTTCGCAGTATGCAATTGAGGCTATCGAAAAGTATGGAGTTTTAAAAGGTGGTCTCCTTGCAGTATGGAGGATACTTAGATGCAATCCTTTTTCAAAAGGAGGATATGATCCAGTTCCATAAAGGAGAAAATTATGTTTCTAACTAGAGAAGATGGAATGATACTCGGACCAGTTTGTTGGCTGCTCGGTAAGATATTCAATTGGATTTACATGTTCGTTGGATTTATTGGAAGCCATATGGGATTCACATACGTCAATCTCAGTGTGTGCGTTATTTTGTTCACATTTGTACTGAGAGGCGCGCTGTTCCCATTATATTTCAAGCAGCAGAGATCAAGTAAGATCATGAGTTTCATCCAGCCTGAGATTGCCAAGGCAACAAAGAAATATAAAGGCAAGACTGATCAGGACTCAATGATGAAGCAGCAGCAGGAAACTCAGAAGATCCAGAAGAAATATGGTGTCAGTATGGCATCAGGATGTCTGACTTCGCTTATACAGCTGCCTATATTCTATGGTCTGTACAGGGTTATCCAGAACATACCTGCGTATGTTCCTTCAATGACAAAGACATACGGAAAGATCGTAGAGATACTGAGTACCAAGACAGATTATATCAAAGCTATAAGTGATGTAGCAGGTGAATCGAAGGTAAGCACAGTTACAATGGCATTGAAACAGATGGGTGATGACCCTACAAAGAATCAGATCATTGATGTGCTTGATAAGTTTTCTAAGAGTGATTGGGATAAGCTGATAGCTAATCTTGATCTTACAGGTAATGCTACTCTCACAAGCTATGTTGATCAGTTCCACAATATGAACCAGTTCCTGTTTGGACTGAATATTGCAGATGCACCGGGATGGAAGCTTTCAATAGCTTTGGTGGTTCCTATCGTTTCTGCTCTCATGCAGTTCTTACAGACAAAGATATCCATGAAGTCATCACAGAATAGCAACATGGATAGCAATCAGCAGACAGCCAACAACATGATGAAGGGTATGATGTACTACATGCCTATCATGTCACTTATATTCTGTATAACTCTTCCTATAGCTATCGGTCTTTACTGGATAGTTGGTTCTGTTATTATGATAATATCTCAGCTTATAGTTGATGCTTATTATAATCATCAGGACAAGGATGAGCTGCTTGCAAAGTGTGCCGAGAAGGCTGCCAAGAAGCAGGCAAAGAAGAAGAACCCTGATAAGAAATCTTTCTATGAGAGAATGATGGATGCTCAGAATGGTAACGTTCCAACAGAGAACAGTCAGTCAGAGAATATAAATAAGATGGCTTCTTCAAGACTTAAGAGTTATGTTAATCCTGCACATTCAGTGAATGTTGACAGTGATGATGTAACCCGCAGAGAAAATGTAAACTATAAACCAGGCAGTATAGGAGCTAAGGCGAATATAATGCTTAAGTACCAGAACAATAGCAACGATAAGGGAGGAAATAAATAATGGAATTCTTAGAATTCAAAGGTAAGACCAAAGATGAAGCCCTTATGCAGGCCAGTGTTGAACTTGGAGTCCCTAGTACAGATCTTGAGTATGAAGTTATCAGCGAAGAGACAAAGGGATTTCTTGGTATAGGTTCAAAGCCTTGTATCATAAAGGCAAGAAAAAAGAAGACATTCCTGGACGATGTTAAGGAGTACCTTGACAGCCTGTTCAAGGCTATGGATATCCAGACAGAGATCCAGATGGATTTTGATGAGGAAGAGAATGTTCTGTCTATCAATCTTGAGGGACCAGAGATGGGAATTTTGATTGGAAAGCGTGGACAGACTCTAGATGCTCTTCAGTATATTATAACACTTGCTATCAATAAGAAGAGCGAGTCACGTATCAGAGTTAAGCTCGATACAGAGAACTACAGAGCAAGAAGAAAAGAGACACTTGAGAATCTTGCCAAGAATATAGCATTCAAGGTTAAGAGATCAAAGAGATCATTTGCTCTTGAGCCAATGAATCCTTATGAGAGAAGAATAATCCATGCTACTCTTCAGAACGACAAGTATGTAGCAACCAGAAGCGAGGGCGAGGAGCCATATCGTAAGGTTATTGTATATCTCAAGAAGAAATAATAGTCACGCTGATGCGTGTAAAGATCATCGCAATATTTTATGGTGACAGGAAAGAGATCATTTGAGAAAATGGTCTCTTTTTTGTTGCAGTTTAGTTTTTTTATATGGAAAATGAATTGGTAATGTTGTACACTACATAGATAGGTTGTTTAATCACGGTGAAAGGAAAAGTGTAAGACAGATATGTTCAAGGAAGATACCATTGCAGCTATAACCACCGGTATGAGTAATGCCGGAGTTGGAATAATAAGGATCAGCGGAGACAGGGCATGTGAGATAACAGACATGTTGTTCCGCGCTGCAAATAAAAACAAAAAAGCGGTAAATATGAAATCTTACACTGCTGCATTTGGTGGTGTGTATGAGGATGACAGAATGATAGATGAGGCTATACTTCTGGTCATGAAGGCTCCCCATACGTACACATGTGAGGATGTGTGTGAACTTCAGTGTCACGGAGGTATAGTAGTTCTCCGAAAGATACTTGATCTGGTAATAAAATGTGGTGCAAGGGCAGCCGAACCTGGAGAATTTACAAAGAGAGCATTCCTCGGTGGAAGGATAGATCTGTCACAGGCAGAATCCGTCATGGATTTAATAAATGCAAAAAATGAATTTGCAGCCAGAACGTCTGTGGAGCAGCTTCAGGGAAGACTTAGGGATAAGATTATTGATATGAGAGAACAGATTCTGTACAATGTGGCGTTTATTGAATCTGCTTTGGATGATCCTGAACACTACAGTCTGGATGGTTTTCCACAAAAGTTAGAAATAATTGTGGATAACCTTGTAGATAGTGTGGATAACCTTTTGACAACATTTGACAATGGAAAAGTGTTGTCTGAGGGAATAAATACGGTTATTGTTGGTAAACCGAATGCGGGTAAGTCTTCGCTGATGAATATGTTTGTGGGCGAAGAAAGGGCGATTGTAACAGATATGGCCGGCACAACCAGGGATACGCTCAGTGAAGTGATAAATGTAAGAGGTATAACTCTGAACATAGTTGACACTGCGGGAATAAGAGATACAGATGATGTAGTTGAGAAGATAGGTGTGGATAAGGCATTAGAGTCTGTGGATAAAGCTGATCTTGTGCTCTATGTGGTAGACAGTTCAATTGACCTGGATGAGAACGATCACAGGATCATGTCCAGAATACAGGATAAGAATGTTGTTGTGATACTCAACAAATCTGATCTGGAAAAGAAGATAGACGAATCGAATATTAAGAAATATATAGATGCAGATATAATTCAGTTGTCAGCACTGACCGGTGATGGCAGTGAAGAATTGTATGAGCTTCTGAACAGGATGTTTTTTGAGGGTACACTGACATATAATGATCAGCTTTATATCACTAATACCCGGCACAAAAATGAACTTGTGTGCACCAAAAATGCACTGTTAAAGGTTAAAGAAAGCATAGATATGGGAATGGAGGAAGACTTTTTCTCCATTGATCTCATGGATGCGTATGAAC
>NZ_JBEHVV010000016.1:22009-36182 GCF_040227395.1 Coprococcus sp. RTP21428st1_C9_RTP21428_210409 | reverse complement strand
GGTAGTTGTGGGGGCAGGACATGCAGGATGTGAGGCAGCTCTTGCAAGTGCAAGACTTGGTCTGAATACTATTATTTTTACGGTGAGTATGGACAGTGTGGCCATGATGCCATGTAATCCGAATGTAGGAGGAAGCTCTAAGGGACATCTGGTAAGGGAAATAGATGCACTTGGCGGAGAGATGGGCAAGAATATAGACAAGACGTATATTCAGTCAAAGATGCTCAATGCGTCTAAGGGTCCGGCGGTTCACTCTCTTCGTGCCCAGGCAGACAAGGCAAATTATTCCAGAACCATGAAGCACACCCTTGAGAATACGGATAATCTCACATTGAGACAGGCAGAGGTGTCGGAAATTATTATCGAGGATAATGTGGTTAAGGGTGTAAAGACATATTCGGGAGCAACTTATTTTGCAAAGGCTGTGGTTCTGTGTACAGGAACATACCTCAAGGCGAGATGTATATACGGAGATGTCGTATATCACACCGGACCTAATGGACTTATGGCAGCTAATTATTTGTCAGATTCCATGAAGAATGCAGGGATAGAGATAAGAAGATTTAAGACGGGAACCCCTGCCAGACTGGATAAAAGAACGATAGATTTTTCTCAAATGGAGGAACAGAAGGGCGATGAGAAGATAGTTCCATTCTCATTTACAAATACTGAGGCGGATATAAGACGTGATCAAATATCATGCTGGCTCTGTTACACAAATGAGAAGACACATGAGATAATCAGAGATAATATAGACAGATCACCTCTGTTTTCAGGCGTGATCGAGGGTACAGGACCAAGATACTGCCCTTCCATTGAGGATAAGGTTACGAAATTCCCTGATAAGACCAGACATCAGATATTTATTGAGCCTGAGGGTGAATATACGAATGAGATGTATATGGGTGGAATGAGCAGCTCTCTTCCTGAGGACGTTCAGTATGAGATGATACACAGCATGAAGGGACTGGAGAATGCAAAGATAATAAGGAATGCTTATGCCATCGAGTATGATTGTATAAATGCCATTAACTTAAAACCTTCTCTGGAGTTTAAGAGTGTATCAGGACTTTTTGGTGCCGGCCAGATAAATGGAAGTTCAGGATATGAGGAGGCTGCAGCCCAGGGTATAATGGCAGGAATCAATGCTGCCAGAAAAGTACAGGGCAAAGAAGCGGTGGTTCTTGACAGATCACAGGCATATATAGGAGTTCTTATAGATGATCTTGTCACAAAAGAGACATCGGAGCCATACAGAATGATGACATCCAGAGCTGAGTACAGACTTCTTCTCAGACAGGATAACGCTGATCTGAGACTCACGGAGATCGGACATGAGATCGGTCTTATAGATGACAAGAGATATGCTGCATTTACAAAGAAGAGACAACAGATAATGGATGAGATACAGAGACTTGAGAGCACCATGGTTGGAGCAAATTCAACCATACAGAAGTTCCTTGAGAATCTTGGAAGTACAGGACTTAAGACTGCTGCATCTCTTGCAGAACTTATAAGAAGACCGGAACTGTCATATGAGGCGATTGATCCAATAGATGAGGGAAGAACCAAACTTCCGGATGATGTTATAGAACAGATAAATATAACCATAAAATATCAGGGATATATAGACAGACAGAATCAGCAGGTAAATCAGTTTAAGAAGCTGGAGAAGAAAAAGCTGCCGGCAGATATTGACTATAATGATATATCAAATCTCAGAATCGAGGCCAGACAGAAGCTGTCTCTCATCAGACCTGAAAATATTGGACAGGCGTCAAGAATATCAGGAGTTTCTCCGGCTGATATATCAGTATTGCTGGTGTATCTCAAGATGAAGGGTAGAGACTAAACTGGTATAGAAGTTATTCAGAATAATTTGTTGAAGGAGAACAATATGGACAGATTAAATTCCATAACAAAACAGTTTGGTCTGGAATTGAGCGATAAGCAGATAGAACAATTTTCAAAATATTATGATATTCTGGTTGAGTGGAATAAGGTAATGAATCTTACAGCCATAACTGAGAAGGAAGATGTAATAATAAAGCATTTTGCTGACAGTCTGCTTCTTTCAAAGTATAAAGATCTTCATGAGAATATTGACGTTATAGATGTTGGTACAGGTGCAGGATTTCCGGGAATTCCTCTGAAGATTGCTTTTCCAGAGCTGAATATAACACTTATGGATTCGTTGAATAAGAGATTAAAGTTCCTCGATGAAGTTATAGATGAACTTGGACTGCAGGATATCCACACTGTTCATTCAAGAGCAGAGGATGGAGGCAGAGATGAGATGCATAGAGAAAAATATGATCTGGCTGTATCCAGGGCAGTTGCCAATCTTGCAACTCTGTCGGAATGGTGTATTCCATTTGTCAAGCCGGGTGGATATTTTGTATCTTATAAGTCAAATGCTTTGCCGGAAGAGATGCGGGATGGAAAGAAAGCAATCAGGATTCTTGGGGGACAGGTCGAGAACATATTTAATACGAATATACCGGAGACCAATAACCAGAGAAGCTTTGTGTTTGTAAAGAAGATTGCAAATACAGACAACAAGTACCCGAGAAAAGCGGGAGCTGCTAAAAAGCCAATAGCATAAAAAAATAAAACAGCCTCAAATGGCTGTTTTATTTTTTAGTTTGAAGATTTCATATGTCTTTTTTCTTTTCTTTTTTCACGAATATCTTCCTGTTTTTGTTTAATTGCCTCTATACCCTGTTTGTCGATAGGTTTTATTGTCTTGTGAACATAATAGTTATTGTTTACAGATTTGAATTTTATCTTGCCACAAAAATAACCATGCATCCAGCATTTTCCAACACACATGTACGATGATGGACTATTTGCAAACCAGTCAATATGTGTCTTGACCTTCTTGCTGCATTTGTAACAACGAATCTGAGTTACTTTTTCATCGTCCAGTGCTGCATGTTTATTTCTGAAACCCCTTGAGATATATTCGTACTGGTTATTATGAGATACTTCAATCTCTTCTTCTTTATTCTTAGGTGTTATATAGAGATCAAAGCTGTAAAGCTGATTTATATTCTTGGCTTTCATCTCTTTCATAACAAGTGCGGTGTATCTTGCATCGTTGAGAGCTGTGTGAAATGGTTCATTTTCTGGAATATTCATCTCACTGACCGCTTTTTCAAGTTTACTCATACTCTGAGGTATTCCTGAGGTATTCGTAACGCTTGCATATATACTTTGGAGATTCAGAAACTTAAGTGGCCTAGGAAGCTTGTCCATATAATAAAAGTCCATATTAGTCTGAAGCTCTGTGAGGTCCATAGGTCCCCATGTGCAGAATATGTAATCTTTTCCACACCAGTCAAGAAATTCTGAACAGACTTCCTTGAATCCTCTTCCGAGACTCAGGTCATCCTCATCATAGTTCAGAATTGTTCTGATCTTTGAATGTAATTTCTTATAAATTTTTGGTTTGATAAGACTTGAGTATTCGTCAATGATGTTGAGATTCTTATCTACCTTAACGGCACCAATCTCTATAATTTCAAAAGGCATACGTGGATGTTCACCCATATGCCCATTGTAGCTTTGATTCCATTCAAGATCCATAACAATATAATTCATAGTCATGTCCCTTTAGAAAATTTATTAGTGAAAAATAGTGCACCTGACGGGATTCGAACCCACGACCTTCCGCTTAGGAGGCGGACGCTCTATCCTGCTGAGCTACAGATGCACATCAATTATAAGTGTAACATTTATAGAGTTTATAGTCAAGGATTAACTATATGCCCCTGAAGCCACACATCACCCTTGAATCTTCTTCCCGGAGCAGGTTCACCCAGAAGATGGTTTTTGTTGATCGCTACGGTAAATGTCAGATCATTGCTTTCTACATCAATCAGATATATCGATTCATTTGTATAGCTGTTGGTTGTCTCGATATATGATGTGATAGTTCCTATAACTGCGTAGTGATCAGTCTCAATACCGACAGGCATGAAGCTTGATTTCACTATGGACAGAACATCCTCTTTGTGAGTCCTTCTTCCAATGGTGTTATAGGTGTCCATATCTTCAAGAGTAAGACTTTCTATTGCGTCCGGATCACCCTTCTTTGCAGCCTCGATGAGTTTACTTCTCTTTGCATTGCCGTAGGATGTATTTTTATCACTGTGATCATCCACATCAAGAATGATCATACCATTTACTGACAGACCGGAAAAATACGCCTTTGAAAAGTAATTGTTTGATCTGTTCATCCACAATGATTTTTCATAGTCTGCTATGTTGGTTATGAAGAAAATAAGAGTCATTCCAAGACTGAAATCACTGCTAACACCGGCATATGCTCTCTTGTCAGAATATTTCTCAACGTATATATTTTCGTCATCGGTCAAAAGCTTTGATGTGACGTAAGGAAAATAATACTCAATGGATATTGAGCCATCCTTTGACATTTCACCTACAAGCGATATTCCAAATCTCTCCCCAAAGTCTTTGCTGAATTGTACAAGACAGGTGTCAGCACTTATAGTTGATATAAATTTCCTGTCAGGCGATTCAAGGATCTGCCTGTATATAGGTTCAAGCTGCTGTCTGTTTTTTATGTTAGTAAAGCCTATAGATGGAAGAAAACTATGCATTCCGACACCTCCCTTGTTGTATGTTTTTATTTATATTATTACTTTCCTGTCTTCTCAAGATACTCTTTTCCACCCATGTATGGACGAAGCTTCTCTGGAATTCTGACTCTTCCGTCAGCCTGGAGATTGTTCTCAAGGAAAGCGATAAGCATTCTTGGTGGAGCAACAACTGTATTGTTGAGTGTATGAGCGAGATACTTCTTGCCATCCTCGCCCTTTACTCTGATCTGAAGTCTTCTTGCCTGTGCATCGCCAAGGTTTGAACAGCTTCCAACCTCGAAGTATTTCTTCTGACGAGGTGACCATGCCTCAACATCTACAGACTTAACCTTGAGATCTGCAAGATCTCCAGAACAACACTCAAGTGTTCTTACAGGGATATCCATTGATCTGAAGAGATCAACTGTGTTCTGCCACAGCTTGTCAAACCACATCTTGCTGTCCTCAGGCTTACATACAACGATCATTTCCTGCTTCTCAAACTGATGGATTCTGTATACACCTCTCTCCTCAATTCCGTGAGCACCCTTCTCTTTTCTGAAGCAAGGTGAGTAGCTTGTAAGAGTCTTTGGAAGCTCATCCTCAGGAATGATAGTGTCGATGAACTTACCGATCATTGAGTGCTCTGAAGTTCCGATGAGATACAGATCCTCACCCTCAATCTTATACATCATGGCATCCATCTCAGCAAAGCTCATAACACCTGTGACAACGTTGCTTCTGATCATGAAAGGTGGAATACAATATGTGAATCCTCTGTCTATCATAAAATCTCTTGCGTATGAGATAATAGCAGAGTGAAGTCTTGCTATGTCGCCCATGAGATAGTAGAAGCCGTTTCCTGCAACTTTTCTTGCTGAATCGAGGTCAATTCCTCCAAGTGCCTCCATGATATCTGCATGATAAGGAATCTCAAAGTCAGGAACAACAGGCTCACCATACTTCTGAACCTCTACATTCTCTGAGTCATCCTTTCCTATAGGAACTGATGGATCAATGATGTTAGGAATTATCATCATGATCTTCTTAACCTTCTCCTTGAGCTCAGGCTCTAAAGCTTCAAGCTCCTTGAGTCTTGCTGATGTCTCAGCAACCTGCTTCTTAACTTCCTCAGCCTCTTCCTTCTTTCCCTGAGCCATAAGAGCACCGATCTGCTTTGCTATTGCATTCTTGTTTGCTCTGAGTGTATCAGCTTCCTGCTGAGCAGCACGAGCCTGTTTGTCAAGCTCTATTACTTCATCGACAAGTGGAAGTTTGTCATTCTGGAATTTATTCTTTATATTCTGTTTTACTACGTCTGGGTTTTCTCTTAAGAATTTAATATCAATCATGATATCCTCCTATTAAATATATAAATTTATTTGAAAATATATTATAATAATGTAGCTACATAATATATTTCCATGTTTTTGTTTCTTTTTTTTTCCTTGTTTATTTTATAAATCTTGTTCTTATCGTTTTAGCGATTTTACGTTTTATACGCTTTTTTGTTTTATACGCTTTTTTGTTTTATATGCTTTTGTATTTTATATACTTTTGTGCTTTATACGCTTTTCTATTTTATGCGTTTCATACACATTTGTACGTTGCATGTTTTGTATAATATTTTTTTGAAATATGGTTATTTTAGTTTGTTTTCAGCTATTTCATCCTCGAGGGTTTTAGCTCGTTCAATAGCCTCTTTTTCCTCTTCTGACAGTGCAACATATGCTTCACCACCTATGATCTCTTTTGCATAGTTAAAACAGCCTTCTCTGGTATGCATACAGTTGAGTACGACACCATTGTTCTCTGTATCCAGAAGAGCAAGTGCAAAACTTAGATTACCACCCATTCCTTCAAATGCATTATACTTTACAAGACCAATTTTACTGACACATGCTGAAAGATGACTCTGTATTTCCTTATGTTCCTTTGTGAGTCGTTTGGAATTGTTTTTTACAGCATCCATCTCAGCGAATCTTTTCATGATAATATCTTCAAGATCACCTGCCTGAGTTCCGCTCAACAGCCTTTTTATCTGTTTGTTTCTATTTTTAATATTGCCCATCAATATGAATAATAGTACAAACAAGGCTATTATGAGAACCAGCATACCAATTAGTATGTAGGCAGGATCAATACCTATTTTTTGTAATATGGAACTTTCCATTATAATATTGTCCTTCCTTGATTGTGCATATGTATGATGCAGATGGTTACTACATCATTTCTTTATTGATTGAGTAAAGCATCTCTGTTATTCGGTCAAGCTCGTCCTGAGAATAGTAGTTTATCTCAATTTTGCCTTTGTCGTTATTAGATGCCTTTATAGCTATCTTTGCACCTAAAATTGACTTTAATTTGTTCTCTATATCAGAATAGAAGACGGATAAATCCTTTTGAGGCTTCTGTTTTTCCTCTTTTTCCGGCTTTTTCTCCAGAATTGCCTTTACATATGCCTCTGTTTCTCTAACACTGAGCTTCTGATCGTATACAATTGCAGCCGTTTCGTACTGTAATTTAGGATCTTCTATAGGAATAAGTGCTCTGGCATGTCCTGTTGATATCATATTATACATGACCATCTGTCTTACATCCTCGCAAAGCTTCAGAAGTCGGAGAGAATTGGTTATGGTTGATCTGCTTTTTGATACTCTCTCTGCAACTTCTTCCTGCTTGAGATTATATTCCGATATAAGAGATTCGTAAGCCTCAGCTTCTTCAATTGGATTCAGATCTTCTCTCTGAATATTCTCTATAAGAGAAATCTCCATTATTTCTTTGTCAGTATAATCACGTATAACTACAGGAACTTCCTTTATTCCTGCCATTCTGGCAGCTCTCCAACGTCTTTCACCTGCAATTATCTCATAATAATCGCCTTTTTTAGTGACAATCAGAGGCTCAAGAACACCATATTTCTTAATGGAATCAGATAATTCCTGTAATGCCTCTTCATCAAACTGCTTTCTTGGCTGTGACTTATTTGGCTCAATGAGATTGATTTTAATCTTCTGTTCAACCTCTTTTACAACTTCCTTCACAACCTCTTTGGTTACTGTTTTTACCTCTTTACTTGTGTTTTCAGAGGAGTTTTGCTGATTATTTCTACTTCGGGACGGCTTTGAAGCCT
This sequence comes from Coprococcus sp. RTP21428st1_C9_RTP21428_210409, assembly GCF_040227395.1. Taxonomy (NCBI): domain Bacteria; kingdom Bacillati; phylum Bacillota; class Clostridia; order Lachnospirales; family Lachnospiraceae; genus Coprococcus; species Coprococcus sp. RTP21428st1_C9_RTP21428_210409. Next base: position 28,442 of record NZ_JBEHVV010000016.1, on the reverse strand, counting down.
CTGAAGTGCCTAAAAGGTCGTTCAAACCTCTTCCTAAACCTTTTTTCTGTGCCATATTAGCCCTCCATTATCTATAGTAGTCATTTTCTATAACTTCATCTGCCAACATCATATAATGCTCAGCTCCGGCTGATCTTGGATCATACTCAATTATTGGCATTCCGTAACTTGGCGCTTCAGCAAGTCTGACATTTCTCGGTATAACTGTGTTGTATATGTGCTGTTTGAGGTTTTCTTTTACATTTTCAACAACCTGAACTGATAAATTGGTTCTTGAGTCAAACATTGTAAATACAACACCTTCTATAGTAAGAAGTCTGTTCAGATTTTTTCTTATCAGTTCAATAGTGTATACCAACTGTGAGAGACCATCCAGTGCGAAAAATTCACATTGAATAGGTACAAGTACCGTATTTGCTGCTGTAAGAGCATTTACAGTAAGCATTCCAAGTGCAGGAGGACAATCAATGATAACGTAATCAAATTTGTTCTTTACCTTCTTGATATGTGTCTTAAGAATGTGCTGCATATCCTCCATTCCGACAAATTCAACCTCAGCACCTGCCAGTTCTCTGTTGGCAGGAATGAGATTAAGACCAGGATATACGTTTATGAGCATACATTCTCCTATGTTGCACTCATTTCTCAACATATCATAGACTGTGTATTCAAGAGAATCCCTGTCTACACCTAATCCACTTGTCATATTGCCCTGTGGATCCATATCAACGGCCAGAACCTTTTTACCCTTTGCTGCCAGACATGCGGCAAGGTTTATGGCTGTTGTTGTCTTGCCAACGCCACCTTTCTGGTTAGCAATCGCTATAATTCTGCCCATTTTGTCTCCTTTTCATTCAAAAAAAGAATGTTTCACGTGAAACATTGTTGTTTGCTTATTTAATATAGATAAAATATGATGATATTTTATGTTATAAATAGTGCTTGTCTATTATAGCACTTATAAAGTGCTAATTCTACAAAATACAGAAAAAATATGATGTTTAATAAAATGTTTCACGTGAAACATTTTATTATCTAATGAATGGATAATATCGTATACAAAGTGGCAATTAAACTGTGTAAAATCTGATAAACAGTGGGTGCATGTTTTGTATTCGTTATATGGGTAAAGTTTCACGTGAAACATTTTATAATTGAATTAATGGTTAAAAAGGCAAGTAAAGTATTGACTATGCTTGAAAGTTCTGGAAATTCTTTGAAAAATCAGAATAATAGACAAGAAAGTACAATTATTATATGTGGATTACTTAGACATATAAATATTATATGTAATGATGAAAATGTTTCACGTGAAACATGAATATTATCAAATAAATCAGAAAAGTAGTTCATGGAGTGATAATTGAGTTGTAAAATACTTTGTAATAATGTAAATGAATAATAAGGTAGCAGAAACAACAAACAAGATGTAAAAGATTTATAAGTGTAGAAAACAAATGTATGCGATATCTGAAGTTTGAGTTGAAATACGTTTATCATAAAGTTTCACGTGAAACATTCAAATATATATAATATTAAAGCAAAATTAAATATACAAATGATCTATTTATTGAAATTATTTAAATCACCATATAATTTATTAATTAACAGCTTTAAAGATTCTGTATTCATAAAAACGCAATGTAGAATATAGAAGTATATAAAGGAATAGAATAGAAGAGATTATATAATACATAATATGGTTAGAAATATGATTTTGTTATTGCAATAAACAATATCTTCACAAAGAAAACTGTAAAACTTAGAAAAACAAGAGAAGAATACCTAAAAATATTCAGATATAAGAAAAAATACCTGAAGTAAAGATATTCAGAACAAAATTATCTAGGATAATAATTTCGAAACAATGATGTCTGGAAGATAGTGTTTAGAAGACAATATTCAGAATGAAATATTCAGAATGGAATATTCAGAACGATAATACTCAGAACGATAATACTTAGAACAATAATATTCCGAATAATGACAGCCAGATAAGAATATTCAGAACAGAAATATCATGAGTAATATTATTTAGAGAAAAGTATCAAAAACAATAATATTTATGACAATATAATTTAAAATGGTTCCTGGAGATATATGAGAAAAAGAGAATGTTTCACGTGAAACATTCTCTTTTTCTTTAACCAGGTTATATGGTCATATATTAATATAGAAGAAACACTGATTACATTGCCTCTGGAGCTTCGATTCCAAGGAGGTTAAGTGCCTCAGATATTGTATTCTTAGTGAGATATGTGAGCATAACTCTTGCATTCTTAAGCTCAACATCATCTACATTGATTCTTGTTGAGTTATAGAACTTGTTAAATGCCTGAGCAACATCAACTGCATATCTTGCTACAACAGATGGCTCATACTTATCAGCAGCATCCTTGATCACAGATGGGAATCTGTTGATCTCTTTTAATAACTCTATGGCATCCTGCTCTGTAATGAGACTGTAGTTAACCGGTTTTGATGGATCGAATGACTCAGCAAGTCTTACAACGCTGCAGCATCTTGCATGTGTATACTGAACATAAGGACCTGTCTCACCATCAAAGTTGAGAACCTTATCCCAGCTAAATGATACATCCTTGATTCTCTGGTTATATAAGTCATTGAAAAGAACAGCACCAACACCAACTTTCTTGGCTACATCCTCCTTGTTTGGAAGATTTGGGCTCTTTTCGGTGATTATCTCAAGACTCTTTGCAATGGCATCCTTCAGAATATCCTCTGCGTATATGATATTACCGCTTCTGGTAGAAAGCTTTGCTCCCTCAAGACTTACAAGACCATAAGGAATATGAACAAGCTGATCCTTTGCCCATTCGTTTCCAAGAAGCTCAACTACCTTGAATACCTGTGCAAAATGAAGTTTCTGCTCCTGACCGGTTACATATAAGCACTTTGAGAAATGATATGTGTCTTTTCTATAGAATATAGCAGCAAGATCTCTTGTTGCGTATATTGAGCTTCCGTCTTTCTTGGTTATGATACATGGAGCCATATCGTAATCTGAGAGATCAACGATCATAGCACCTTCGCTCTCCTTCAGAAGACCGGCAGCCTTAACCTTGTCCACAACAGCCTGGCACTTGTCTCTATAGAAACTCTCTCCAAGATAGTAGTCGAAATCCATTCCGAGGAGGTTGTATGTTCTCTTGTATTCAACAAGACTTATATCCTTGAACCACTGCCATATGCTGAGTGCTTCCTCGTCTCCATTTTCCATCTTGTTGAACCATGCTCTTGCCTCGTCAACAAGCTCTGGATTCTTGTCAGCCTCTTCATGGAACTTCACATACAGCTTCATGAGCTCTGAGATTCCATCCTTCTCAACAGCTTCCTTTGAACCCCATGCCTTGTAAGCTACGATAAGCTTACCAAACTGTGTGCCCCAATCGCCAAGGTGATTTATTCTTACAACATTGTATCCAAGCTTGGAATGAATCTTGTAAAGAGAGTTACCGATTATTGTAGTTCTGAGATGGCCAACGTGGAAATTCTTTGCAACGTTAGGAGATGAGTAGTCAATACATATGGTCTGTCCCTCGCCTATATCGGATTTGCCGAAGTCATCTGTGTTGGCTGCCTCTATCATTGTCTTTACAAATACATCTTTCTTGATATAGAAGTTCAGGTATGCACCTGCTACATCGATCTTCTCGATGAAATCTACATCTCCTATGGCTTCCTTTATATCGGCTGCAATCATATTTGGGGCTTTTCTGAGCACCTTTGCCAGTCTGAAGCAGGGAAATGCAAAATCACCCATATCAGGGCGTGGTGGAATCTCGATTGAAGCAATGATATCTGACATTTCGATTCCTTCTACGTTATTTGAGATAAGCTGTGCAATTTTTTCTTTCATGATAATGTTCCTTTTATGTTTATTTTATTCGAAATATATATGTGTTGATAAAACAACATATACACAATATAACACTTTGCTACTTTAAGATATCCAACCTGTAAACTAAGTAATATATGTCTTTCAACAGATACGTTATTATTCAAGTGGAATAGTAAATCTTACATTTGTTCCGGTTTTTGAATCTCCATCGATCTTCAGAGTTCCATTTAACAGATATATGATCTCCTTGATTCTGTGGAGACTGCTGTACCATGGACTGTTGGTATCATAATTGTTGTCTATACCCACGCCATTGTCGTTGATATATACATCTATGAGCTTACTGCTCAGATATATCTTGATTGAGACCTTGTTGGCATTTGAATGAACAAATATGTTGTCCATAATATCTTTAGTTATTGATAAAAGATATGTGGCTACAATACCTGGAATATTCATGGCATAATCAGCACAGTTGATATCGTATGATATGCCACATTCAGGATGTTCATCCTTGTAACCCTGGAAAAGTTTCTCAAGATGATTCCATACAGGCTCTTCGCTGTCTGATTCTCCAGAGAGAGAATTGGCAAGTTCATCTACATGGTCGGCAAGTTTTGCCGTTGATGAGGTGAGCTCTTCGAGTGTGACCTTAGCTCTGTTGATATCTGATCTTATAAGCCAGGACAGTACATCCAGCTTGTGTGAATTGGAGTCAAGAACATCTGTGATGTCGGATTGAATCCTGTCCGCAAGCTGTTTTTTCTCATATTGGTACAATCTGAGGATATTTTTTCCGTGATCCGCTGCTGTCAGGGAATCAGTATCTGGTCCGCCTGTTTCTGTTGTATCTTCATTATTAATAGTAGATACTTCCTCAGTCACCTCCGTCAGAAGATCATCTATATGTCTGTTGGAGGTGGATAAATCAGTTATACGCTTCTTAAGCAATGCGGTTTCTTCTTCGTCCTCTTTGATCTGAAGATGAAGAGTCTGCTGCATATCCTGAAGCTCTTTTAACTGAAGCTCTATCTGAGTAGCCTTTTCCTGCTGTGAGGTGGTGTCTACTGAGAATGGTGAAAATACATTGTGACCAGTGCTTGTCTTGAAGGAGTATACATCTAATGTCTTTATAAGCTGGTCTATTTTTGCCTTGAGTTCAAAATCTTCAGTTTTGAGTGACTGAACCTGCTCAAGCTTGCTGATATATGAATCATTGAAGAAATTCAACAGATCCTGATTGGTCTTGCGCACCAATTTGAGACTTTCTATAGAAGATGTATCCATGATGAAACTCCTTTCCATAAATTTGCTGTAATCTTCATTGTAGTATACCAAAAACTGTGTGTCAACAAATGCAAAATCAACGTTTATTTCTTTTCTCTGTATGCGACGAGTCTGTTGATAGGTGTTCCCATTGCTGAGAATTTGGTCTCATACTCGGTCATGATGTTGCCTTCGTTGTATTCTGAATTGTGAAGGTCATATGTGTAGTTCTCAAGGATCCATCCTGCCTCGGGAACCTGTTCCAAAGAGAAATCAAAGAGACCTCTGTTATCAGTCTTAAATATAACTCTTCCCTCAGGGGCGAGGAGCTGATCATACAGACCAAGAAAATGTGTAGATGTGAGACGTCTCTTGGCATGCCTGTCCTTTGGCCATGGGTCCGAGAAATTGAGATATATTCTATCTACTTCATTTGTATCGAATACGTCAGTTATATATTCGGCATCCATTCTTATAAAGTAGAGATTCGTCATCTCAGGTTCAAGCTCTCTTTTCTCAAGGGCACGCACCAGGACACTTGAATACTTCTCTATGCCTATGTAATTGATATCAGGATTGCGTCTTGCAAGCTCCATGATAAACTGTCCCTTGCCCATGCCTATCTCAATATGTATAGGGTTATCGTTGTCAAATAACTCATGCCAATGCCCCTTCATGCCTGTTTCATTGTGCACTACATAGTCATTTGCTGCGATAGTCTCTCTTGATCCTTTTACATTTCTCAGTCTCATAGTAATCTCCATCTATTTATTGTAAAAATCTTCTTTTTATTGAAAAAGTCATACCTTATAATAATAACATAGGCGAAAATGATATTCAAACAATATATATAACTGGTAATTTTGGTATGGGATAGGAGCAGAGTAATACCGAACAAATAAAAATGAAAAAAGTTGAAAAAAACACTTGCATTATAAAAAGAACTAATGTATACTCTAATCTGTTGTGACGAACACAACATGATAAATACGGGCCGCTAGCTCATTTGGTAGAGCACCTGACTCTTAATCAGGGTGTGCGGGGTTCGAGCCCCCGGCGGCCCACTACAAGGTGGATTGACTGCAATATAATTGTGGCTGGTCCATTTTTTTGTCACTCAGTTTGGAATTATTTGCTGGATGTCAGAAAAGTTGAAAAAAATGAGAAAAACACTTGCATTATTCTCAGAACTGATATATAATTTATTCTGTTGTGACGAACATAACAAATAAATACGGGCCGCTAGCTCATTTGGTAGAGCACCTGACTCTTAATCAGGGTGTGCGGGGTTCGAGCCCCCGGCGG
>NZ_JBEHVV010000016.1:0-21909 GCF_040227395.1 Coprococcus sp. RTP21428st1_C9_RTP21428_210409 | reverse complement strand
CCCACTACAAGATGGATTGACTGCAATATGTTGTGGCTGGTCCATTTTTTTGTGCAAAAATCCATGGTCTTTTATTTATTTCCTTATTTGAAGATGTGTGGGTTACACGCCTTCGTTATCGAATGCTGGAATGAAACTTTCTTTTGCTGTCTCACCCTCCTGTATAAATCCATTTTCAACGCCGATATCAATGGCATAATCCACAAGCTCATCGTATTCAGAAGAAGTTATAGTTCTGCCAAGCTCTGGAAATCTATTCTCAATTCCCGGCATAGGGGTGTACTGGTTCATGATGCTTATATATATTGAATCTTTGTATGTGTTATATAGATATGTGATTATTGACTTGGAATCATCCAGATGATCAGGAAGCTGCAGATGACGGACGATAACACCTCTCTGCATAATTCCGTCGTCATCAAAGCGGGTCTGGTCTCCTCCGCATTGTCTGACCATCTCAGATATGGAGGCTTTGGCATGTTCAGGATAGTCTGGAGCATTACTGTATTTTGCGGACAGATCCGGTGACATGAATTTGAAATCAGGAAGATACACGTCTATATAGCTATCAAGTAGCTGTATCATCTCGGCCGTTTCATAACCACTGCAGTTATATACAAATGGAAGCTTGAAGTTCCGTGATCTCGCCATGTCTATAGCTGATATGATCTGTGGTATATAGTGATCCGGTGTGACAAGATTGATGTTGTTGGCACCCTTATCCTGAAGCTCAAAGAAAATGTTGCACAGCCTTGATATGGATATATCCTTGCCAGCCTTGCCTCCGGATATGGCTTTATTCTGGCAGAAGCAGCATCCAAGTGCACATCCGGAGAAGAATACGGCACCTGAACCGTTCTCTCCGGATATACATGGCTCTTCCCACATGTGTAGCGCTGCACGGCTCACCCTGACTGTGTCTGTCATATGGCAGGCACCTGTGTGACCGGATGTACGGTCTACACCGCATTTTCTTGGACACAATATGCAGTTGTTCAGGATGTGCCGGATATCCATATTATTTACCTCCAAAATAGATGATAATTGTTATTAACTGATAGGTGAATTAGTATTTGTCAGGGTCAAATGTGCTTATGAGATCAGCAAATTCCTGAAGATCAGCATTTGCTTCCATGTGCTCTATCTCACCCCTATCCATAAGCCCCGCAAGGGAAGGATTGATAGGCAGACGGATCGCGTGGCCTATATACAGGTCTCTTATGACCTGCTCAAGCTGGCTCTTGCCAAATATATAGTGCTTGTTATTGCAGTCAGGACAAATGAAATATGACATATTCTCTATCATACCAATGACAGGGATATTCATGCTGTCTGCCATGTGAACAGCCTTTCCAACGATGACAGATACGAGATCCTGAGGGGTGGTAACTACCACAACTCCATCTATAGGGATGGACTGGAATATGGTAAGTGGCACGTCGCCGGTTCCAGGAGGACAGTCGATGAACATATAGTCTATGTCTCCCCAGATGATGTCTGAGTAGAACTGCTTGACTGTTCCCGCTATGATAGGTCCTCTCCAGAGGACAGGTGTTGTCTCGTCGTCCAGAAGAAGATTCACAGACATGATCTTGATTCCTGTTTCCGTCTCATCGGGATACAGGAAATCTCCTTCTGCCTTTGGTGTCTTATGTACGCCAAATGCCTTTGGAATAGAAGGTCCTGTGATATCTGCGTCAAGTATGGCTGTCTTGTAACCCATGCGCTGCATGAGAACGGCGAGCTGACAGGTTACTGAGGATTTGCCGACTCCTCCTTTGCCGCTGACCACGGCAATAATATGCTTTATATGCGAATCTGGATGTGGCTCTATGATAAGACTCTGTGGTTCTGTTCTGCTGGAACAGCTCTGACCACAGGTACTGCAGTTGTGTGTACAATTCTCTGACATGATACTCTCCAATCTACTGCACATGGATGTCTGTGCAATCTGTGTTGTATGCTAAGTTACGCATTTGATTAATATATATCATTAAGAGGTTACAAAGTCAACGAATGCAGGTACTATGAAATTTGAGAGGTGAGTTGAAATTGACGGGTGTCAAATATATAATCAGAGACATGATAGTATACGGATTGTAGAGTTGAAATGAAATACCTGATAGAAAGTATTCTAATAAAGTAATTGGGCATGAAAAATACTATAAAAAGGAGAATATAGCATGGGAGTTTTATCAAATATCGAGCCATATGGAGTTTTTCGTTTCTTTGAGGAGATATGCGGGATTCCACACGGATCGTCGGATACAAAGAAGATAAGTGATTATCTGGTGAAGTTTGCCATAGACAAAAATCTGAGATATATACAGGATGAGAGCAACAATGTGATCATATTCAAGGACGGAACTGCCGGGTATGAGGACAGTGCCCCTGTCATGCTACAGGGACATATGGATATGGTCTGTGAGAAAGATGTTGACTGTGATATTGATTTTGAGCGGGACGGACTGAGACTAGTGCTTGAGGACGGAGTGATATCCGCTGATGGAACCACCCTTGGCGGAGATGACGGGATAGCTGTGGCATTTGCACTGGCTATACTGGATGCCGATGATATACCACATCCACCGATTGAGTGTGTATTTACGGTTGATGAGGAGATAGGAATGCTGGGAGCTGCGGCGATTGACTGTAGTCCACTTAAGTCACGGATCATGCTCAATCTGGATTCTGAGGATGAGGGGTATCTGCTGGTGTCATGTGCCGGAGGTGCGTGTGCTACGTGCCATATTCCGGTTGAATATGAGAATGCAGAAGATGATCATTCAGTTGTGAAAATTATTGTAGAGGGTCTTACCGGTGGACATTCCGGCGTGGAGATCATAAAACAGAGGGCAAATGCCGACAAGCAGCTTGCAAGACTTCTATATAATATAGGAAGGGATGTTCCATACAGACTGATATCTATAAAGGGCGGTCTTAAGGACAATGCAATACCTAACAAGGCGGAGGCATATGTGGGTATTGATCCGGAGGATGTGGATAACTTTGTAAAATCTGCGGAAAAGAATGAGAAGATTCTGAGGCATGAATTTGGAAATACTGATCCAGAGCTTGTAGTGAAAGTAGAAACGGATCTGTCAGATGATCTGGGTTCATATAATAACGCGGATGATGTGCAGAACGATATGTATGGTAGAACCATGATCAACAGAGTTATGACAGAAAAGTCATCGGATATAGTTATCAGAAGTCTTATGATGATGCCAAATGGAATTCAGAAGATGAGCAATGATATAGAAGGGCTTGTGCAGACATCGCTGAATCTTGGAATATTGAATACAACTGAGGATGAGGTCACAGCAAGCTTTTCAGTAAGAAGCAGTGTACAGTCTGAAAAGGAAAATCTGATAGATCAGCTCCGATGTGTATCTGTCTCGGCTGGTGGAAGTCTGGAAGTGCAGGGGGATTATCCTGCATGGGAGTACAGACATGATTCTCCTCTCAGAGATATTATGGTGGATGTGTTTGAAGAGCAGTATGGAAGAAAGCCTGTTATACAGGCGATTCACGCCGGAGTGGAGTGTGGACTTTTCGCTGGCAAGATGCCGGGTCTGGACTGTGTATCATTTGGCCCGGATATGAAGAATATCCATACAAGCAGAGAGTCTATGGATGTAGCCAGTGTGCAGAGAACATGGAGGTATACACTGGGTATACTTGAGAAATTGAAGTAATTGACAGCAATATAATTTCAATAAGGAGAAGAATGATGGAAAAGGTAAAAGGATTCTTGAAGAAGAAGGACATCGTGTTCAGCGTCAAGAGATACGGAATAGATGCCCTGGGTGCTATGGCACAGGGATTGTTCTGTACTCTGCTTATCGGAACTATATTGAACACACTTGGCAATCAGTTTGGTGTAGGATTTCTCAAAGCGGTTGTTGCGACCGTGAATGGGACAGATTATACAGTTGGCGGTCTCGCTTCTGCGATGGCAGGGCCGGCGATGGCGGTGGCTATAGGATATGCTCTTAAGGCACCACAGCTCGTATTGTTCTCACTGATAACAGTTGGATTTGCGGCAAATGCCTTGGGCGGCGCAGGAGGCCCGCTGGCAGTTTATTTTATTGCAGTTATTGCAACTGAACTTGGAAAGGTTGTCTCAAAGGAGACAAAGATTGACATACTGGTGACACCTCTGGTTACCATCGGAAGTGGTGTGGCTGTGTCTGCACTTCTTGCACCTACACTCGGTGCCATAGCCATGAAGGTCGGAGATCTCATCATGCTGGCTACAAACCTTCAGCCGTTCTGGATGGGTATTGCCGTATCAGTTCTCGTCGGTGTGGCTCTTACACTTCCAATATCATCTGCTGCTATATGCGCAGCATTTGGACTTACAGGACTGGCAGGCGGTGCTGCTGTGGCAGGATGCTGTGCACAGATGGTGGGCTTTGCGGTTATGTCATTCAGAGAGAATAAATGGGGTGGCCTTGTTTCACAGGGAATCGGAACATCAATGCTCCAGATGGGCAACATCATCAAGAATCCGAGAATCTGGATCGCACCTATAGTTACATCTGCGATCACAGGACCTCTTGCAACATGTCTGTTCAAGCTTCAGATGAATGGAACCCCTGTATCATCAGGTATGGGTACATGCGGTCTGGTTGGACAGATCGGAGTATACACAGGCTGGATGAATGATATCGAGGCGGGAAGCAAGACAGCGGTCACAGCTATGGACTGGGTTGGTCTGATCCTAATCTCATTTGTACTTCCTGCAGTTTTCTGCCCGCTCATCAACATGGTGGTGAGAAAACTCGGCTGGGTTAAGGATGGAGATATGACTTTATCATAAAGGTTAGCTGAAATCCGGTGGAAGAAAATTGTCTCAAAATTGTTTCCATCAGGCAGATTACAACAGAAAAGATACAATATTTTCGCAAATAAGATTGAAATTGGCTCGAAAGATACAAATTTACAGATTTTGTGTCTTTCGGGCCTTTTTATATGGAAAAGGAGATAATATTTTCCTAAAATGGGTGATTCAGAAGGAAAAAGATACAAAATATATGGTGCTTGATTTGTGGAGTGAAAATACAGCAAAAATGAGCAGACGATAGAAAAATCAAGAATACAAAAAAAGTCCTTGCCTTGAAGTGAACTCCAAAGAGTATTATTAGATATGTCAGAGAAACAGTCCCTGACGTTTTTCGAAAATATGGTAGTTAAAACAGACAGGAGGACGCTTTAATGAAGAAATTAGGAGCATTTTTAGTGTGTGCTGTTATGGCTTTTGGACTTGTTGGATGCGGAAGTGGCGACAGCACAGAAAGTAAAAGTACCACACAGGCAGAAACCCAGACAGAGGTTGTTACGGATGCGGTCAATGAGGCCGATACAAGCAACGACAACGCTGACTCTACGGTATCAGAGGAACAGACCAGCGAGGAAAGCAGCGCTGATGAGACAGACAATGTTGACACAGAGACAGGTAAGACTCTGGTGATCTATTTTTCAGCAACTGGAAATACAAAAGATGCTGCAGAATATATAGCGGCAGAGACAGGAGCAGATATATTTGAGATCACCCCGGCCCAGGAGTATACATCGGATGATCTGAACTACAATGATGACAGCAGCAGGGTATCAAAGGAACACAATGACGAAAGCCTCAGGGATGTGGAGCTTACCACCACTGAAGTTCCTGGCTGGGAATCGTATGATACGGTATTTGTAGGTTATCCTATATGGTGGGGAACGTCTGCATGGCCGGTAGATTCATTTGTCAAGGCAAATGACTTCACTGGCAAGACTGTATATCCGTTCTGCACATCGGCGAGCTCGGGACTGGGAAGAAGTGCAGATGATCTGGCTTCTGAGGCAGGAAGCGGAGACTGGAAGGATGGTCAGAGATTCTCGTCGGGTGTGACACAGCAGGATGTGGCCGACTGGATAAGCGGGCTCGGCCTTGGACAGTAATGTGTCAGATAAGTAACTGAACAGATGTAATAAACATAGCTGGAAATAATTTGAAATTGAAATAAAAAGAAACAGGAGGATATAAAAATGTTAAAAGAAACTTACACACTTAACAATGGAGTAGCAATTCCAAAGCTTGGACTTGGAACATGGTTCATCGACGATGACAAGGTAGCAGATGCCGTGAGGGAGGCCGTAAAGATAGGTTACAGACATATTGACACTGCACAGGCATACGGCAATGAGCGCGGAGTAGGCGAAGGAGTTAGAACCTGTGGTATTCCAAGAGAAGAACTGTTCGTAGTCTCAAAGGTTGCGGCTGAGCACAAGACATATGAGGAGGCCAAGGCGGGAATCGATGGAACGCTTGAGAAGATGGGACTTGACTATCTCGATATGATGATCATTCACAGCCCACAGCCTTGGGTAAAGGTAAATCAGAGCGATGACAGATACGTGGAGGGCAACAGAGCAGCATGGAGAGCACTTGAGGAGGCATACAAGGAAGGCAAGCTCAAGGCTATTGGTATATCCAATTTCCAGATCGGTGATATCGAGAGCCTTATGGAGACTGCTGAGATCAAGCCTATGGTCAACCAGATACTTCTTCACATCAGCAATACTCCGATAGAACTGGTGGATTACTGTCAGAAGAACGATATACTTGTTGAGGCTTATTCACCTATCGCACATGGTGAGATACTCAATCAGCCTGAGATCAAGGCTATGGCGGACAAGTATGGTGTGACTGTTCCACAGCTCTGCATCAGATATACTATCCAGCTCGGAACAATTTCACTGCCAAAGACGGCCAATCCAGAGCACATGAAGAGCAATACAGAGGTCGATTTCGAGATAAGTGCAGAGGATATGGAGGCTCTTAAGAATTTCAAGAAGATCGAGAGCTATGGAGCGAGCAGTGGTTTTCCTGTATATGGTGGACGTATATAATAAAGAAAAGTTCATAGCTATAGTGGACAGCCGTCAGGTTTGTATAGTTTGCAATCATAAATATCTTGCATAATATAATAGTTACCTTATAATAGAGATGTTGCTAATTTTATACATTTAGGAGGAAATGAACAATATGAAAAAGGGAACAAGTTATATTGTAGTGGCTGCAATGATGATGGGATTGATGCTGACAGGCTGTGGGGGCAATGACAATTCTGTAACTAAGGCTACAACTGAAGCTGAGACAGAAGCAGCAACAGAGGAGCAGGATACTGAAACACAGGACACTGCAGATGATACTGAGGACAGTTCGGTCGCCATTGATGAGGAGGACACAGAGGAAGATACAGAGGACAGTGAAGAGGCAGAAGCTGATCCTTCAATAGTAGGTGTATACACCAAGAATGGTTATGAGAATTCGTATTTTGGATTTAAGATCAACCTTGAAGGAAGCTATGGAATTCAGACAAGAGGTTCATTACTGACTGCCACCGATATCTCTGAGGTTGTGGAGGATTCCAATAGCGATGAGACTGTACAGAGGGCATTGGATAATCTGGACAATAGCTTTACGGTAGGAAACGATTATGCATTCTGTGCAAATGATGGTACACACTATATTCTGCTCAAAATAAAGTCCCCTAAGGGTGGTGGAAATTACGGTTATGATGTGTGGGCTGATGAGAATACAGTAGCAAAGGCAACTGTTGCTCAGATGGATACTGTTATTACATCTACAGCAAGTAGAATTGGCGCTGAAGCAAGCAATATTGAGACTGATTATTCCAAGTGTACAGTATTTGGCGAAGAGCACTACATATGTACAGCAACGGCTGATATGTCTGGAACGGAGTACTCTCTGACAAATGTAATAGTAAGATCAGATGACGGAAAGTATACGATGATAATAGCTATAGAGACACTTGGTGACAGAAATTATCAGGATATTCTGGATAACATGTTCAGTCCATTATAAATTTTACAACTTTACTTTTTCAAAAACAAAAAGTATAATACACATCGAAAGCGAGTGGCAAAGATTGCGTAAATCCAGTTTTGTCACTCGCTTTTTATGTGTATATATAATAATTTTCTAGTGTGTAGCTATTCAGCGTAAGTCCAACTAACTTAGGCGGTAGCTGCTTTTTTTGTTCAGGGAAAGGAGTTTGAAGAGTGGAAGAAATAGATAAGAACAAAGAGGAAAACAGAGAGAGAAATAAGATGAAAGATATGCCAGTTGGAAAGCTGATGATCCAGATGGGTATTCCTATGATTCTTTCCATGGCGCTTCAGGCGGTGTACAACATCGTAGACAGCGCATTTGTGGGAAATATGAAGGTGGGAAGTGAGGCTGCGTTAAATGCCCTCACGCTGGTATTTCCGGTGCAGATGCTCATGGTTGCTCTGGGCATAGGCACGGGAGTCGGCACAAATGCGTTTATTGCCAGAACCCTTGGTCAGGGTGATAAGGAAAGAGCTGCCAAGGTGGCTGGCAACAGTCTGTTTCTCGGTGCTGTAATATATGTGGTGTGTTTGTTATTTGGAATATTGGGAGTGAGGACTTATATAGTCTCACAGACTATGGACACGCAGGTCACAGAGATGGCTGTGGATTATCTAAGAATATGCTGTGTGTATTCATTTGGAATAATATTCTTCTCGTTGTTTGAGAAGCTGCTTCAGGCGACGGGCAGATCCATGTATTCAACGATAGGTCAGGTGATGGGAGCTGTCATAAACATCATACTTGATCCGCTTCTCATATACGGAGTGGGACCATTTCCTGAGATGGGAGTCAGAGGAGCCGCCTATGCGACTATTATAGGTCAGATAGCGTCTGCGGTTCTGCTGTGCGTGTTCCATCTGAGACTTAATAAGGAATTTAAACATGGATGTGCATACATGAAGCCTGACTGGAGAATCATCCGGGGAATATATGCCATAGGACTCCCGGCCATCATAGCCCAGGCACTTATGTCCATCATGGTATACGCGCTGAATCTCATTCTCAAGTTTAACCAGTCGGCGCAGACTGCATATGGTCTGTTCTACAAGGTTCAGCAGTTTGTGCTGTTTCTCGCATTTGGACTCAGGGATGCGATCACCCCGATCACGGCATACAGCTATGGAATGGGTGACAGAAAGAGGATAAATGATGCGATTAAGTATGGAATAATCTACACAATAGTGCTGATGGTGTTTGGAATGGCTGTGACAGAGCTGTTTCCAGCTGCATTTGCCGGACTTTTTAATGCGGGACAGTCCAGAGTGTATTTTATAGACGCCATGAGGATAATCTCCCTAAGTTTCGTATTTGCCGGGGTAAATGTTGCATTTCAGGGAATATATCAGGCCCTTGAAGGCGGTGTGGAATCGCTTGTGATATCGCTGCTCAGACAGTTGATAATCATCCTGCCGCTTGCCGGAGCATTTGCGGCTCTGGTCAGAGGCGGTCAGGCGGATGTATCACTGATATGGTGGGCATTCCCGATCACGGAGATCGTGTCGTGCGTGGTGGGCATGGTGTTGCTGAGAAGGAAAATGAGGAGGGTTACTTCTTCCCTGCGCCTTTCATCATTGACTTAAATGTCAGCATGAATGTTGCACCGCATGAGAATGCGGACACTATGTCGCTGATAGGCTCGGCGTAGTAAATGCTCATGACTGAGTGTGTGCAGTATGGCAGGATGATCGCGAGTGGGATTATCAGTATGACCTTTCTCAGCAGTGCAAATATAAGGGATTTGCCTGCCTGTCCCATGGATATGAAGGACTGCTGACATCCGTTCTGTATGCCGAAGAACATCATTCCGAATATGTATATCGGAAGAACCTTTGCACAGAGTGCTTTGAGGGATTCATCCGAGGTAAATATTCCGGCTGCCACGGACGGGAACATGAATGCGGCCCCGGCCAGGACAAATGACACGACTATGGACATGGTTATCAGTATGGTGCAGGTCTTCTTCACTCTGGCTACGTTGCCCTTGCCGTAGTTGTAGCTGATGATAGGCTGTACGCCCTGTGAAAAGCCGCTCATAGGAATGAAGATCATCTGCATGATGCTCTGAAGTATGGTAAATGAACCTACATACAGGTCATCGCCGTACTTTTGAAGTCCGTGTGTGAAAACGATTGTGATAAGGCTCTCTGTGACCTGCATGATAAATGGGGACACTCCGAGGGCTGCAATTGACAGGATCAGTTTGCCCTGTGGGCGCATCATCTGCGCTGATATGCGAAGACTAGCCTTGTCGGATGTCAGAAATCTGATAACCCATGCCGCGCTTATCGCCTGAGATATGATGGTTGCTATGGCGGCACCCTTGATGCCGAGGTTAAGTGCAAATATGAATATCGGATCGAGGATGATGTTGAATATGGCTCCTATGAGCACAGAAAACATGGCGGTCTTTGACTGTCCCTGAGCAGTGATAAATGTGTTCAGTCCGGTGGTGATCATGACAAATATCGTGCCTATAAGGTAGATACTCAGATAATCATCGGCATGCGGATAGGTGGCGTCACTTGCTCCGAAGAAATACAGAAGAGGTTTCTTCAATAAGTAGATGACAGCCATAACAATAACTGTAAATATGATGAGCAGGGTTACGCCATTTGACAGGATGCGCTGTGCCTTGTCCCTGTCGCCTTTGCCGAGAGCGATGGATGCCAGAGGTGAGCCGCCAGCACCCACAAACACGCTGAATGCACTTACAAGGGTGATGATCGGGAGACACAGTCCGATCCCGGTGAGGGATGCTGCGCCTACCTCCGGGATATGTCCTATGTATATTCTGTCCACTATGTTGTATAAGAGATTGATGAGCTGCGCCACAAATGTTGGAATGCCCATGGAGAGCATAAGTTTAAATATCGGCGCCGTGCCCATCCTCTCTTCAGAATTTGAAGAAATTGTACTTGTGTTCATAACTGCTCCTTAATGTTGATAACTTTTCGAATTTTTCGGAAAAGATTATATTTTGAATAGATGTGTTCTCTATTATAATGCCTAATGTATAGAATATTTCAGTTAGATGGGGTAGTCAATCAACAAATAATAAAGAAAGTATAAAATAAATGATAAGTGGAAAAAGTCCAGCAAATATGCGGGAAACAGTAAAAAACGAGTGAAAATATAGCAAAAACTTGAAAAATTATTCTTGACAAATTTACTAGGAAAGCGCATTATGGTTACAGATATAAGATAAACCGTTGATCAAGAGGAGTAGCGGCATATAACATGTTCAGAGAGTTGCAGGTGGTGTGATTGCAGCGATGGGAGTGCAGGTGAATGGACTTGTGAGGGCAAACCGAAAGATTTGAGATTCAAGTAGGGGAGACGGAGACCTACCGTTATAGAAGGTACATATATGATTGTATATGGTCGAGGGCATCGATATATATAAATATATATAAATTATTTATATATATTTTTTTTTATTTATTGATGAAATTAGGTGGCACCGCAGGAGATTAGATTTCTTGTCCTAATGTTTGTAGGATAAGGAATTTTTTTTATGTCCTGTGGTTTTTTTATATTAATTGGCAAGGAGGATGAGACATGATAAGACCAGAACTTAGCGAGGCAAAGAAATATGCGGCAGACGGATATAGGATGGTTCCGGTGTGCTGCGAGATGTTATCGGATGTGATCACACCTATCAACTTACTCAGAAAGCTGAAAGCGGCGAATGAGCACTGTTACATACTTGAGAGCGTGGAGAATCAGGAGGTGTGGGGACGCTACACATTTCTTGGTTACAATCCAAAGCTTGATGTCACATGCATGAATGGGCACATACAGCTCAAGGATATAGATGGAAATGTGATAAAGGAAGCGGACGATATTCATCCTGAGGTATTCATCAGAGAAATACTCAAGGATTACAGGAGTCCGAAGATAGAAGGACTTCCAACGTTTACAGGAGGTTTTGTCGGTTACTTCTCATATGATTACATAAAGTACAGTGAGAAGAAGCTTGTGATCGATGCCGAGGATGATGAAGGGTTTCAGGATCTGGATCTGATGTTATTTGACAAGGTCATAGCATTTGACAATTTCAAGTCAAAGCTGATCCTCATTGCAAATGCTGACACGTCCGATATAGAAGCCGGATATGCAAAGGCACTTGCTGACATAGAAGATATGAAGAAGCTAATCCTCGATGGAGAGATGGCTGAGATAGAGCCGGTTAAGATGAAGAGTGATTTCAAGCCTCTGTTCAATAAAGAAAAATATTGCAGCATGGTCGAGAGGGCAAAGAAGTACATATTCGAGGGAGATATCTTCCAGGTGGTTCTGTCCAACAGACTTGAGGCTGAGATGGAGGGTTCACTGTTCAATACATACAGGGTTCTCAGAAGCACAAATCCTTCTCCGTATATGTTCTACTTCAGCGGCGACCAGATAGAGGTTGCGGGCGCATCGCCTGAGACACTGGTAAAGCTTGAAAATGGCATGCTTCACACATTTCCACTTGCTGGAACGAGACCAAGGGGAAAGACAAAGGAAGAGGATATGAGACTTGAGGCTGGACTCATGGCGGACGAGAAGGAGCTGGCGGAACACAACATGCTGGTGGATCTCGGAAGAAATGATCTTGGCAAGATAAGCAAGTTTGGAACTGTTGAGGTTGAGCAATACATGAAGGTCCAGAGGTACTCACATGTAATGCATATAGGTTCAACAGTCAGGGGGGAGATCGACGATAGCAGATACGATGAGCTGTCAGCCGTGGATGCGGTACTTCCGGCCGGAACCCTCTCAGGAGCACCGAAGATCAGAGCGTGTCAGATCATCAATGAGCTGGAGGACAACAAGAGAGGAATATATGGCGGTGCCATAGGATACATAGATTTCACAGGAAATCTTGATACATGTATAGCCATAAGGATCGCATACAAAAAAGGCGACAAAGTATTTGTCAGATCGGGAGCGGGAATCGTCGCAGACAGTGTTCCGGAAAATGAGTTCCAGGAATGTATCAACAAGGCAAAGGCAGTTACAACAGCACTCACAATGAGCGCCTTTCATGCGCATGCACAATACATATAAGGAGGACAAAATAAATGACAATACTTATAGATAATTATGATAGCTTCTCCTACAACCTGTATCAGCTTGTGGGGGCAATAAATCCGGATATAAAGGTTATAAGAAATGATGAGTTCACCTGTGAGGAGATCGAGGCGATGAATCCGGATCACATAATCATCTCACCGGGACCCGGAAGACCTTCGGATGCGGGAATGTGTGAGGAAGCGGTGAGATATTTTGCAGGAAAAGTACCAATCCTCGGTGTGTGTCTCGGACATCAGGCGATTTGTGAGACATATGGTGCGACAGTCACATATGCAAAGAAACTTATGCATGGAAAGATGTCGCTGGTTGATGTGGATCTGAACTGCAGATTGTTCAGAGGACTTCAGAGCAAGATACAGGTTGCAAGATATCATTCACTGGCAGCAGCAGATGAGAATTTCCCTGAATGTCTGGAGGTCACAGCCAGGACGGAGGATGGAGAGATCATGGCAGTAAAACACAGGAATTATGAGGTATATGGAGTTCAGTTCCATCCGGAGTCGATATTGACACCGAAGGGCAAGATAATGCTCAGAAATTTTTTAGAGATATAAAATAAGGAGGATATGGCGATGATACAGGAAACTCTTAAGAAGGTAGCAGCAGGACAGGATCTTACATACGATGAGGCATATGCCAGCATGGATGAGATATTCAGTGGCCAGGTGCTGGGAGAGACAACGGCGGGATATCTCACAGCGCTTCACATGAAGGGCGAGACGCTTGACGAGATAACAGCCAGTGCAAATGGAATGAGAGACCATGCGGAGTCTCTTCCACATGACGGAATAGATGTTCTTGAGATCGTGGGAACAGGCGGAGATTGTGCGAATTCATTTAACATATCGACAACGAGTGGTATAGTTGCAGCAGCGGCCGGAGTACCGATCGCAAAGCACGGCAACAGAAGCGTATCGAGCAAGAGTGGCGCAGCGGATGTACTTGAGGCTCTTGGTGTAAATATCTCCATATCACCTGAAAAGATGGGCAAGGTTCTCGCTGAGTGCAACATGAGCTTTATGTTTGCCCAGGTATATCATAAGGCGATGAAATATGCAGGTCCGGTCAGAAAGGCACTTGGAATACCGACAGTATTCAATATCCTTGGTCCTCTTACCAACCCGGCAAAGGCTCAGATGCAGATCATGGGAGTATACAAGGAGGAGCTTGTTGATCAGATGGCTCCTGTACTTGTTGGTCTTGGCGTAAAACGGGGACTTGTCGTATACGGACAGGATTGTCTGGATGAGATATCCATGAGCGCACCTACAACAGTTGCAGAGATCAAAGATGGCGAGATCACAAAGTACGAGATCAAGCCAGAGAATTTCGGATTTGAGAGATGCAGCAAGGAGGATCTGGTGGGCGGCGATCCTGAGGAAAACGCGCAGATTACCCGCGATATCCTGTCAGGCAAGATCAAAGGAGCCAAGAGAAATGCAGTTGTACTGAACGCAGCAGCTTGTATCTACATCGCAGGCAAGGCAGATTCCATAGCGGATGGAATCAAGGTTGCAGAGGACGTGATCGACAGTGGCAAGGCTGCTGAGACGCTTGATGCATTTGTAAGACTGACAAATGAGTAGATAAGTTTTATCGCAGACTATGATAGAAAGTTGTATAGAGAGGTAAGAGATGATATTAGATGAGATAGCTGCAAAGACAAAGGAACGTGTGGCGGAGCAGAAGAAAAAAGTTCCTCTTGAGGAGATGAAGAGACAGGCACTTGATATAGTTGCCAGAGAGACGGATAACGGCAGCAGCCCATATAGTAAGTTCCCATTTAGGGATAATCTGGCAGCGGATGGAATATCGTTTATCTGTGAGGTCAAGAAGGCATCGCCTTCCAAGGGGCTTATCGCACCGGACTTTCCCTATGTTGAGATCGCAAAGGAATATGAGGCGGCTGGTGCTTCAGCCATATCGGTGCTCACTGAGCCGTTTTATTTCCAGGGAAGCAATCAGTTCCTGATGGATATAAAGAAGGAGGTAAATATACCGCTGCTGAGGAAGGATTTTACAGTTGACGAGTATATGATATATGAGGCAAAGGTCATAGGAGCCTCGGCGGTGCTTTTGATTTGCGCAATACTGGATGACGAGCAGCTTGGATTATACCTGCAGCTTGCGCATGAACTTGGGATGTCGGCTCTGGTTGAGGCTCACGATGAGGGTGAGGTCAGACGGGCGATAGCCTGCGGAGCCGGCATCATCGGAGTGAACAACAGAGATCTCAGAACATTTACGGTGGACATCATGAACAGCGTTCGTCTTAGAAAGCTGATACCGGATACGGTGCCAGCCACCCATATGGGGACGGAGGTACCTGTCACTGATACAGGAGCTACGGCTGACACTTTAGCACCCCAGAAGATGGTGTATGTGTCTGAGAGTGGAATCAAGGCAAAAGAGGACATAGACAGGCTCAAGGCAAATGGAACTGATGCGGTGCTCATAGGTGAGACATTTATGAGAAGTCCCGACAAGAAGAAGTTGTTTGCGGAACTTAGAGGCGAGTAACATATTATATAGAAGAAACACAATACAAAAGTGTAGAAATTACATTTGAAAATATATCTGAGAAGACAAAAACAGGAGGAAAAACATATGTCAAAAGGCAGATTTGGCGTTCACGGCGGCCAGTATATTCCAGAGACTCTGATGAATGCGATGCTGGAGCTGGAAGAGGCATACAAGAAATATAAGGATGATCCGGAGTTCAACAGAGAACTCACAGAGATGCTCAACGAGTATGCGGGAAGACCTAGCAGACTTTACTATGCGGAGAGAATGACAAAGGATCTGGGCGGTGCAAAGATCTACCTCAAGAGAGAGGATCTGAACCACACAGGAGCGCACAAGATCAACAACGTAATCGGACAGATGCTCCTTGCCAAGAGAATGGGCAAGACAAGAGTTATCGCGGAGACCGGTGCCGGACAGCACGGTGTTGCAACAGCTACAGTTGCAGCCATGATGGGCATGGAGTGTGAGATATACATGGGCGAGGAGGACACGATCAGACAGGCTCTCAACGTGTACAGAATGAGACTTCTGGGTGCAAAGGTTCATCCGGTAAAGACAGGAACAGCCACACTGAAGGATGCTGTATCCGAGGCATTTCGTGAGTGGACAAGCAGGATCGATGACACACACTATGTACTCGGCTCAGTCATGGGACCATATCCTTTCCCTGAGATCGTTCGTGATTTCCAGGCTGTGATCAGTAAAGAGATCAAGGCACAGCTCATGGAGAAGGAGGGAAGACTTCCTGATGTCGTCATGGCATGTGTGGGCGGCGGTTCAAATGCCATCGGAGCTTTCTATGATTTCATACCTGACGAGAGCGTCAGATTGATCGGCTGTGAGGCAGCAGGCAGAGGTGTTGATACATTTGAGACAGCGGCAACCATCGCAACCGGAAAGCTTGGTATATTCCACGGCATGAAGTCCTACTTCTGTCAGGATGAATTTGGTCAGATCGCACCTGTACATTCGATCTCAGCGGGACTTGACTACCCGGGAATCGGACCTGAGCATGCATACCTTCACGACATCGGACGTGCAGAGTATGTGGCGATCACAGATGACGAGGCTGTGGATGCATTTGAGTATCTGTCAAGGATCGAGGGAATCATCCCTGCGATAGAGAGCGCACACGCTGTGGCTTACGCCATGAAGCTGGCACCTACAATGGACAAGGATAAAATAATAGTGATCAATGTATCAGGACGTGGTGACAAGGACGTTGCAGCCATCGCAAGATACAGAGGGGAGGATCTTCATGAGTAATATATCAAAAGCATTTGAGCATGGAAAAGCATTTATACCATTTGTGACATGTGGCGATCCGTCGCTGGATGTGACAGAGGAGGTAGTATACGCAATGGTGGAGGCCGGTGCAGACCTTATAGAGCTGGGAATCCCATTCTCAGACCCGACAGCCGAGGGTCCGGTCATTCAGGGCGCAAATATAAGAGCGCTTGCAGGCGGCGTGACGACAGACAAGGTATTTGACCTTGTGAGAAAGCTACGCAAGAAAGTGACAATACCTATGGTGTTCATGACATATGCAAATGTCGTGTTCTCGTACGGTTCGGAGAGATTCATCAGCACATGCAGGGAGATTGGCATAGACGGTCTGATCCTTCCTGACATTCCTTACGAGGAGAAGGACGAGTTTGATGGAATCTGTAAGCAGTATGATGTGGATCTCATTTCACTCATCGCACCTACATCCCATGAGAGAATATCCATGATCGCAAATGATGCGAGTGGATTTGTATACTGCGTGTCATCACTCGGTGTAACCGGAACCAGAACCAAGATTACCACAGACATAGGAGCAATGGTCGATCTGGTGAAGAAGGCGAAGGACATCCCTTGCGCTGTAGGTTTCGGAATATCCACACCTGAGCAGGCAAAGCAGATGGCGGAAAAGTCAGATGGTGTCATTGTCGGTTCAGCCATCGTCAAGCTGTGTGCCCAGTACGGCAAGGACTGTGTGCCTTATGTGAGAGATTATGTGAAGAGCATGAAGGATGCGATAAGGTAGGAAATTATAGATACTAATTGGGGTATGCATTTGTGGATGCATATTTAAGAGAGTCGGAGAAATCTGGCTCTCTTGTGTTTTATAGATATATTTATAAATATGTTGACACCTCAGTTAGTTTTTGATATAACATATACATCAGCGATTGCTGATATCCATAATGAAAATTGAATAAATCATATTTTAAGTAGAAGAGTTTGAAAACATGATGAGTAGCAAGTGCTACAAGTCTGCGATCATGACTCTTTTTTTGTTGCCTTTTGGGCATGGGGCAGATTTCAAATGAAAACTGAATATGCATCTGCCCGGTATCCGGGGCAGCAAAGAATACGGACACAGCGACTGTCGTCGGCTGAAAAATGACAGACCGAGGAGCAGGCACCATGGAGGTGTGAGCTGGTGAAGCTTCAGATAACACATTGACAACATTTTGTAGATTTATTTTAGGTTTATTTTTTCATTATGGAGGTAACGATTATGAGATATTCATTTACAGAAAAGACATCACACAGACAGCAGGAGACAGCATACATGCTTTACATGATCATCGGCAGCTATTTTCACAGATGCAGCTGCAGATCAAAGGCGTTGGAGGAGAATCTCTTCCTTTATTATAAGGAGCTTCAGGAGAAGAGACAGGTGGAGAAGGAGAGACAGATCATCAGAGTCAGCGAGGGTGTGCTGAAAGACAATATGACAGATCTTGCGGAGATGAATGCTGAGGTGGTTATCTCAAGGGCAGATGATCTGTATATATTAAGATTTTACACAGGATTTGAGAGAGTCGTGGTGACTGTCGATGAGAAAGGCTGCTATGAGATAAGCCTGGGTAGGGATGAACTAGCGGTATAGAAGGTGTTGTGAGCAAACAGATGAAGTATAGTGGCAGTTGTTCAGGGCATAAATAAACTTGAGCAACTGCCGTGTTTTTACTTGATATGGGAACTAATGTTCGATATAATAGATGCAGGTTTTAGCCTAGAGTAGGAGACTTTTATGGATCATTTTGAATTGGTATCGGAATACAAGCCCACCGGAGATCAGCCGGAGGCAATAGAAAAATTGGTAAAGGGTTTTCAGGAAGGCAATCAGTTCGAGACGCTGCTCGGTGTAACCGGATCTGGTAAGACATTTACCATGGCGAATGTTATACAGCAGCTTAATAAGCCAACACTGATACTAGCACATAACAAGACTCTGGCGGCGCAG
Source organism: Coprococcus sp. RTP21428st1_C9_RTP21428_210409 (assembly GCF_040227395.1). Classification (NCBI taxonomy): domain Bacteria; kingdom Bacillati; phylum Bacillota; class Clostridia; order Lachnospirales; family Lachnospiraceae; genus Coprococcus; species Coprococcus sp. RTP21428st1_C9_RTP21428_210409. Next base: position 3,157 of record NZ_JBEHVV010000016.1, on the reverse strand, counting down.
CTTTATGGGGAGATGAAAGAATTTTTCCCGAACAATGCGGTGGAGTATTTTGTATCATACTACGATTATTATCAGCCGGAAGCATATGTGGCGTCTACGGATACCTATATTGCAAAGGATTCGTCTATTAATGACGATATTGACCGGATGAGACATAGCGCCACAGCAGCACTCATAGACAGAAAAGATGTCATAGTGGTTGCATCTGTATCGTGTATATATGGCATCGGTGATCCGGACGAGTACAGGAATCAGATGTTGTCGTTCAGAGTTGGCATGATAAAGGACAGAGATCAGGTCATCGATGAACTGACAGATATACAGTATGACAGGAATGACATGGATCTGCAGAGAGGCACATTCAGAGTGCGTGGGGATGTACTTGAGATAATTCCTGTGTCAACATTTGACGATGGAATAAGGATAGAGTTTTTTGGTGATGAGATAGACAGGATCACAGAGTTTGATCCGCTCACTGGAGAGGGAAAGAGGGATCTGACATATACCTGTCTGTTCCCGGCGTCCCACTATGTGGTTGGACAGGAGAAGATGGAGAAGGCACTGAAGAGGATAGAGGCGGAGCTCAAGGACAGAGTTGCTTACTTCAAGTCAAAGGATAAACTCATCGAGGCACAGCGTATCGAGGAGAGAACTAACTTTGATATGGAGATGATGAGAGAGACTGGATTTTGCTCTGGTATAGAGAACTATTCCGGTCCGCTGGCTGGAAGATCAGCCGGAGAGACGCCGAGCACACTTCTGGATTTCTTTGATGATGACTTTCTTCTTATTATAGATGAGTCACATATGACTGTGCCTCAGGTTGGCGCGATGTATTCGGGAGACCGATCCCGTAAGATGAATTTGGTTGACTATGGATTCAGGCTTCCATCGGCACTTGACAACAGACCACTCAACTTCTCGGAATTTGAGCAGAAGCTTGATCAGGTCATGTTTGTATCAGCCACACCGGGCAAATACGAGGAGGAGCACCAGATGCTTATGGCTGAACAGATCATCAGACCTACAGGACTTCTTGATCCGCCGGTTGAGGTCAGACCGGTGGAAGGTCAGATAGATGATCTGCTGAAAGAGGTTCGCAAGGAGACCGAGCAGGGACACAAGGTACTTGTGACAACACTTACCAAGCGTATGGCTGAAGATCTCACCAGCTATATGAGGGACAATGATATAAAGGTAAAATATCTGCACTCGGATATAGACACCATGGAGAGAGTTGAGATAGTGAGAGATCTCCGCCTTGGAGTATTTGATGTGCTTGTTGGAATCAACCTTCTGAGAGAGGGTCTTGATATACCGGAGATCACACTGGTAGCCATACTTGACGCTGATAAGGAAGGTTTCCTGCGATCGGAGACATCACTCATCCAGACCATAGGAAGAGCAGCCCGAAATGTGGATGGACATGTCATCATGTATGCGGATACTATCACGGGTTCTATGAAGTATGCCCTCGATGAGACGAGCAGACGTCGTGAGATACAGCAGAAGTATAATGAGGAACATGGAATAACCCCTAAGACTATAGAGAAGAGCATAAGGGATCTCATAACCATAGAGGTGAAGAAGGAGGAACTTCCAGAGGAGGATAAGGACGCTGAGTCCATGACGAAGAAGGAGCTTCAGAAGATTATCGCCAAGCTGACCAAGAAGATGAATATGGCGGCAGCAGACCTCAACTTTGAGGTGGCGGCAGAGATCAGGGATCAGCTCAAGGTGTATAAGGCGGCACTGAGAGATTATGATAAAGAATAGATGGATGCAGGGTAGATAATTAAGATATAACAAATATAAATAATAAAGAGAAAAGGTTAGATCAAGATGGAAGACAATAAGAATTATGAACGTGGTGAGCATCTGGAGAATATAACGGATGCGAGCATGAAAGATGATGATTATTTCAACGCCAGCAGGAATATTGACAGGAAGTATATTACTATTGAGGGCGCACGTGAAAATAATCTGAAGAATATCAATGTCAAGATTCCAAGGGACAAATTTGTTGTCGTGACAGGACTTTCGGGATCAGGTAAGTCTTCACTGGCATTTGACACGATATATGCGGAGGGACAGAGACGATACATGGAGTCGCTGTCCTCCTATGCGAGACAGTTCCTTGGACAGGCTGAGAAGCCGGACGTGGACAAGATAGAGGGACTTTCCCCTGCAATCTCCATAGATCAGAAGTCAACAAACAGAAATCCTCGATCCACAGTTGGCACTGTCACTGAGATATACGACTATTTCAGACTTCTCTATGCCAGAGTGGGAATACCACACTGCCCGAACTGTGGTAAGGTCATAAGCAGACAGACGGTTGACCAGATGGTGGATGAGATCATGAAACTACCTGAGAGGACAAAGTTCATGGTGCTTGCGCCTGTGGTCAGAGGCCGAAAGGGAGAGCATGTAAAGCTGCTGGAGAAGGCAAAGAAGAGCGGATTTGTCAGAGTGGTTGTCGATGGCAGCATGTATGAGCTGTCGGAGGAGATAAAGCTCGATAAGAACAAGAAGCACAGTATAGATATAGTTGTCGATCGTCTGGTTGTAAGACAGGATGTGGAGAGGCGACTCACAGATTCCATAGAGACCGCACTTCAGCTTGCAGAGGGGCTTATGAAGATTGAGGTGATCGGGGAGAGGGATGAGAATGGTGTTCAGAAGGAGAATACCATTATCAATTTCTCAGACAGCTTTTCATGCCCGGATTGCGGAATCAGCATAGATGAGATAGAGCCGAGAAGCTTTTCGTTCAACAATCCATTTGGCGCATGCCCGACATGTGCAGGTCTTGGCTTCAAGATGGAATTTGATCCGGATCTTATGATACCCGATCAGAGTTTGTCGATAAATGATGGAGCCATAGTGGTTCTGGGATGGCAGTCATGCAATGATGGCAAGAGCTATTCAAATGCAATACTCAGGGCACTCAGTGCGGAGTATGGATTCTCTCTTGATACGCCATTTCAGGATTATCCACAGGATATAAAAGATCTCTTATTATATGGAAAGAACTCACGACCGGTTAAGGTGCATTATAAAGGACAGCGCGGGGAGGGAGTGTATGATATAACATTTGAGGGACTCATAAAGAGTGTTGCCAGAAGATACAGGGAGACATCTGCGGAGTCCACAA
>NZ_JBEHVV010000015.1:0-53251 GCF_040227395.1 Coprococcus sp. RTP21428st1_C9_RTP21428_210409 | reverse complement strand
AGGGAATGACTGCTGTTATGTCCACGATCAAGCGAGTTTCTAACGATCCATACCAGTGGATCATTGAACCTGAGAATGTATCTCTCATCGCCAACCAGGCTAAGACAATTCCGCTTGAATGGATCACACCTGAGAAGAATGACGTCACACCTGAGATGGAAGCATATCTCAGACCTCTTATAATCGGCGAGGTTTCCCTTCAGTACAAGGATGGACTTCCTATGTACCTGCCGGTAAACCACCTGCTTTAAAGGATAAAATATCCCTAACACCTCAATATCTGTGGTATTAGGGATATTTTTTATAATTCACTCAAGGAACGAACCAAATACGTCTATCCTTTACTGTAGATTCGTGTATCCGAGCAGCAGCTCTTCTACTGCCATGGCGGCCTCGCGGCCTTCGCGGATGGCCCATACGACCAGTGACTGTCCTCTGTGCATGTCTCCGGCTACGAATACCTTTGGAACATTTGTTGTATATGAGTTTGGACATGGAGTCTTGACATTTGTTCTCTCGTTGAGTTCCACGCCAAAGCTCTCTGCCACATATGTCTGACATCCGAGGAATCCGGCTGCGATGAGTACCACATCACAGTCAACGATATACTCGCTTCCCTCTATCTCTGTCATAGTCATTCTTCCTGTCTCAGGATTCTTCTTCCAATCGAGCTTCACACACTTGGCTGCCTTGACATTTCCGTCCTTGTCCTTGATGAATTCCTTGACTGTAGTCTCATATATTCTAGGATCATGTCCGTATACTGCTATTGCCTCTTGCTGACCGTAGTCTGTCTTGCAGATCTTCGGCCATTCTGGCCATGGATTGTCTGGTGTTCTTGTATCAGGTGCCTTTGGCATCATCTCAAGCTGTGTAACGCTGACAGCGCCCTCGCGGACTGCTGTTCCCACACAGTCATTTCCTGTATCACCACCACCGATGACGAGAACATTCTTGCCTTTACAATTCACGAACTGCTTGTCAGCAAAGCCCGAATTTACAAGGCTCATTGTCGTAGTCTTGAGGAAATCAACAGCGAAGTAGATTCCCTTTGCATCCCTTCCAGGTGCTTTTATATCTCTTGGATTGGCTGCACCACAGGCAAGCACAACTGCGTCGTATTCCTTGAGCAGATCCTCAGCCTTCACATACTTGAGGTTCTTGTTCTTAAGATAACCTGTCATCTGATCATCCTTCGGACACACAGCCTTCGCAGATGCCTTTCCGGTTGCAACCTCTGTGTTCAGTACGAACTTTATTCCTCTCTTCTTCATGACATCTATTCTTCTGTCTATGATCTGCTTCTCAAGCTTCATGTTTGGGATACCATACATGAGAAGTCCGCCCGGTCTGTCACTTCTCTCATACACAGTCACGTCGTGGCCTCTGCCGATCAGCTGGTCTGCCACGGCCAGTCCCGAAGGACCTGAACCTATGACTGCCACCTTCTTGCCTGAGTGAACCTTTGGCTGTTTATCATTTACAAGGTCATTTGCAAATGCATACTCTATGATGGCTCTCTCGTTCTCACGGACCGACACTGGATCACCGTTTAAGTTACAGGTACATGCCTTCTCACAGAGAGCCGGGCACACACGGCTTGTAAACTCAGGGAAACAGTTGGTCTTGCTGAGTCTTGCAAATGCCTGCTCAAGATTGTCGTTATAGAGCATATCATTCCACTCTGGGATCAGGTTGTTCAGCGGACAGCCCGATGTCATTCCGCATATGTTCATACCTGCCTGGCAGAATGGAACGCCACAGTCCATACATCTTGCAGCCTGCTTTCTCTGCTCATCACGGCTAAGCGGAGTGTGGAATTCATTGAAATTCTTGATTCTGTCCTTAGGAGCAAGCTCTGCGCTTGTCTTTCTCTCATATTCTAAAAATCCAGTTGGTTTTCCCATTCCTACTTACCTCCGTTCTTAACCTTGTAGAATGCTTCGATAGCTGCCTTCTCGCGGCTCAGACCCTTCTCCTCAAATGCAACTATCATATTCATCATCTTCTTGTAATCCTTTGGTATGATCTTCTTAAACTTTGGAAGATATCCCTCAAAGTCCTCAAGAATCCTCTTGCCTATCTCTGAATTTGTATAATTTACATGATCCATGATGAGCTGCTTCAGCTCGCTCACCTCGTACTTGTCTGTCACAGCCTCTATGGATATCATCTCTTTGTTAAGTCTCTTGTACAGATCGTTGCCCATATCAAGTACATATGCGATACCACCGCTCATTCCGGCTGCAAAGTTCTTGCCTGTTGTTCCAAGAACTACTACTTTACCACCTGTCATGTACTCACATCCGTGATCGCCAACACCCTCAATGACCGCCGTGGCACCAGAGTTACGAACTGCAAATCTCTCGCCGGCAACACCGTTGATGAATGCCTTACCACTTGTGGCACCGTACAGTGCAACGTTTCCTATGATGATGTTATCCTCATGCTTGTACTTAACTGAACGAGGCGGATAAACTATCAGCTTACCACCTGACAGACCCTTGCCGAAGTAATCGTTGCTGTCGCCCACCAGCTCAAGTGTAAGTCCCTTTGGAATAAATGCTCCAAAGCTCTGTCCGCCGGCGCCGTTGCATTTGACGATGTATGTGTCCTCATCAAGTGACTCGCCGTACTTCTTTGTGATCTCTGAACCGAATATCGTTCCAACAGATCTGTCTGTGTTGACCACATCAAGCTCAACGCTCTTCTTCTGTCCCTTCTCAAGTGCAGGTCCAAGCTTCTTCATGAGAATTCTCATATCTACTGTCTTCTCAAGCTGGAAGTCATAGACATTCTTCTCGTGATACTTTACCTTGTTCTGTGGCATATCTATATAAGGATTGTTAATTATCTTATCAAGGATGACATTTCTCTCATCTGCTCTGTCGCTGCTCATGAGGAGATCTGAACGTCCAACCAGCTCATCGACTGTTCTGACGCCGAGCTTGCTCATGTACTCTCGAAGCTCCTCTGCTATGAACAGCATGAAGTTCTTCACGTACTCAGGCTTACCTCTGAATCTCTTTCTGAGTTCTGGGTTCTGAGTTGCTATTCCGACAGGACATGTGTCAAGGTTACATACCCTCATCATGACACAACCCATTGTTACAAGCGGTGCTGTTGCAAATCCAAATTCCTCAGCTCCGAGCATTGCAGCTATCGCAACGTCACGGCCTGTCATCAGCTTACCGTCTGCCTCAAGGATGACCTTATTTCTGAGATCATTCATGATAAGTGTCTGATGTGTCTCTGCAAGTCCAAGCTCCCAAGGGAGTCCTGCGTAATGGATGGAGTTGTTAGGTGCTGCTCCTGTTCCTCCGTCATAACCTGAGATCAGGATGACCTGTGCTCCGGCCTTTGCAACACCGGCCGCTACTGTACCTACACCAGCCTCAGACACAAGCTTTACTGATATTCTCGCATCACGGTTTGCATTCTTGCAGTCGTAGATGAGCTGTGCAAGATCCTCTATCGAATATATATCGTGATGTGGTGGTGGAGAGATAAGGCTTACTCCCGGTGTCGAAAGTCTTGTCTTTGCGATCCATGGATATACCTTTCCGCCAGGGAGATGTCCGCCCTCTCCAGGCTTTGCTCCCTGTGCCATCTTGATCTGTATCTCCTTGGCACTCACAAGGTATCTCGATGTAACGCCAAATCTTCCTGATGCTACCTGCTTGATGGCTGAGCATCTATTCTTGCCATCCTTGCCGATCGTAAGTCTCTCTATCGACTCACCGCCCTCTCCTGAATTGGACTTACCGCCCAGCTCGTTCATGGCGATGGCCATACACTCATGTGCCTCCTGTGATATACTTCCGTAACTCATGGCACCAGTCTTGAATCTCTTCACAATCTCGCTTGCAGGCTCGACCTCATCGAGTGGAACCGGCTTGTCAGCGAACTTGAAGTCCATGAGACCTCTCAGGTGGAATGGCTTCTGCTCATCGTGGAGCGCTGCTGTGTACTGCTTGAACAGCTTGTAATCGCCGCGCCTTGTAGACTCCTGAAGAAGATGTATAGTAACAGGATTGTACAGGTGCTCCTCCTTGCCGCTTCTGAACTTGTGTGCACCGATGCTTGTAAGGGCAAGGTTTGTGTTAAGTCCAAGCGGATCAAATGCTGATGAGTGAAGATCATCAACTGTCTTCTCAAGCTCCTTTATACCAGAACCGCCAACACGGCTTACTGTATTTGTAAAGTATCTGTCCACAACGTCCTTTGAAAGACCGATACACTCAAATATCTGTGATCCCATGTATGACTGGATCGTTGATACACCCATCTTGGATGCGATCTTTACTATTCCGTGACATATTGCACTGTTGTAATCATCGACAGCCGCATTGAAATCCTTGTTCAGCAGATGCGAATCTACCATCTGCTTGATCGTCTCTATTGCCAGATATGGATTGACTGCACATGCACCATATCCGAGAAGTGTTGCAAAGTGGTGAACATTTCTTGGATCAGCACTCTCAAGGATGATCGCAACCGCTGTTCTCTTCTTGGTTCTTACCAGGTGCTTCTGCATAGCTGATACTGCAAGGAGTGATGGTATTGCAACATGGTTCTCATCCACACCTCTGTCTGAGAGGATGAGGATATTTACACCGTCCCTGTAGAGCTTGTCGGCCTCGATAAACAGTCTGTCGAGAGCCTTCTCCATGGATGTATTCTTATAATAAAGAATAGGAAGTGTCGCAACCTTAAGGCCAGGAACATTCATATTCTTGATCTTCAAAAGATCCGTATTTGTCAGTATTGGATGGTTGATCTTCAGCACATGACAGTTCTCCGGCTTCTCCTCGAGGATGTTTCCGTCCTTTCCGAGATATACCGATGTGGATGTGACAACTTCCTCTCTGATCGCATCGATAGGTGGGTTTGTAACCTGTGCAAATAACTGCTTGAAGAAGTTGAACAGTGGCTTGTGGCTGTTCGAGAGAACTGCAAGTGGTGTATCAGTACCCATGGCACTGATTGCCTCTGCACCTTTCTCTGCCATAGGATATATGGTATTCTTGAAATCCTCGTAGGTATATCCAAATGCCTTCTGAAGTCTTGCTCTCTCCTCGTCTGTATACTCCTGAACTCTGATATTCGGAATCTTCAGATCAGCGAGATGTACAAGATTGCTGTCTACCCACTCTCCGTAAGGCTTTGCCAGCGCGTATTTCTCCTTGATCTCCTCATCAGATATAAGACGTCCATTCACTGTGTCGACAAGAAGCATCTTGCCAGGTCTGAGTCGGTCTTTCTTTACGATCTTGGATGGATCTACGTCCAGAACTCCGACCTCTGATGAAAGTACAAGGTAATCATCATCTGTGATATAGTATCTCGATGGTCTCAGTCCGTTTCTATCAAGAACTGCTCCCATGAGCTCACCGTCTGTAAATAATATAGAAGCAGGGCCATCCCAAGGCTCCATCATGGTTGCATAGTACTGATAGAAATCCTTCTTCTCCTGACTCATGGCTCTGTCGTTCTCCCATGGTTCAGGGATCGTGATCATGACAGCCATAGGAAGCGGTATTCCGTTGAGCACGAGGAACTCAAGACAATTGTCAAGTCTTGCTGAATCCGATCCATCCGGATCAAGAACAGGCATAACCTTGTACATCTCATCCTGCATGATGGTCGACTCCATAGTCTCCTCACGGGCGATCATCTTGTCCTCATTTCCTCTTATTGTATTGATCTCACCATTGTGGCACAGATATCTGTATGGATGAGCTCTGAGCCATGATGGTGTTGTATTCGTTGAAAATCTTGAATGAACAAGTCCTATGGCTGACTCATAGTCAGGATCCTGAAGGTCGTTGTAGAACTTTCTGAGTTCACCGACAAGGAACATTCCTTTATATACTATAGTCTTGCTGGAAAGTGATGGAACATACGTGTCATCATTGCTCTCCTCAAATATTCGTCTGACGAAGTAGAGCTTTCTGTCGAAGTCCATACCGGCCTTCACTGTCTCAGGTCTTCTGATGAATGCCTGCATGATGCATGGCATGACATCTATTGCCTTCTTGCCAAGGATTCCAGGTGTTGTAGGAACCTCTCTCCAGCAAATGAACTCCAGTCCTTCCTTCTCCACTATGACCTCAAACATTTTCATAGCCTGCTTGCGCGCCAGCTCCTTCTGTGGAAAGAAGAACATTCCTATTCCATAATCGCCTTCCTTTCCAAGGTCATATCCAAGCTCTGCTAAAGCCTTGGTGAAGAACTTATGTGATATCTGAAGGAGTATACCTACACCGTCTCCGGTCTTGCCCTCTGCGTCCTTTCCTGCTCTGTGCTCAAGATTCTCAACAATCTTGAGTGCATTGTTCACTGTGTCATGTGTCTTTATACCCTTGATATTGACAACGGCACCGATACCACAGTTATCGTGCTCAAAGCTTGGGTCGTATAATCCGGTATTCTCCGCTCTCTTATTCTCAATCATGTCCTGTTCCGTCCTTTCCATGTTTTTGTCATTCACAACGATATTTTGCTTTTAGCTTTTGTTTCTCAAGTAAATATTGTTATTTTTGTGTTTTTCTCAAGTCGTTTATCGTTTTTGATATATTACTACCATTTACACTGTTTGTAAACAACTTTTTTCAATAAATTATCTGACAGTTTTCGATTAAAAAACAATGATCTGTAATGTATATACAATTCTTTATGTTGTAGCCTTTCTTTAAGCATCGGATGTCTCATATCCCAATGTCTCCGATGCATAAAAAAAGGAAGCCCCATATCTGAAGCTTCCTTGCTTAATTATTATGTTTAGTTTTTTATTCCTCGACGATCATTCCCTTTGGAGGAGTTGTTATCGTCCTAAGATCTCCATCCTCGTCGCTTCCATCTGATATTCCATCACCCGGAGCCTCCGTCGTCACCTTGACCTTCTGTGACTTAACACCTGATATGCTCTCTATATTGCTGCTTATCTGCTTTACTGTGCCTGATATGACGTATTTGTCAGCACCATACAGATATTCATGTAATGCCTCCACATTGGATGCCATATCAGCAGCCACAAGGCAGTTACCCTTGTCCGAGAGTTCCTTTGCCTCATATGCAAATGGGAATCCTGCGGTATCTACAACCTTATATCCAGCCACACTCTTGACAAGAGCATGTATATCGTCCTTGTTAAGACTTGTTGATATACATTTAAATGAAACATCAACAAATGAATCAAGTGAACCTGTGTCTGCGCTAAGCAGCTTGTCTATAACCTTCATGAGGACTATTCTCTGTCTCTCGGTTCTTGTTATATCTCCCTGGCCAGTGGATCGTATTCTTGAATATGCAACTGCCTGCTGTCCATCAAGAGTATACTCTCCTGCCTCAGTTATTCCTGATGAATATTTGCCTGACAGGCTTATCTGCTCTGCAAGGTTCTTATTGAAGTTGTTCACCTCTTCATCAATGACCTTGACATCAACGCCTCCAACAGCATCGATTATACTTGCCATTGCACTGAAATCAACTGCCACATAATCTGTGATATTCAGGTCGAGATTGGTATTCAGTGTGTTGATGGCTGTAACCGCACCGCCGAGCTGGTATGCGTAATTCACCTTCTGTGTGGTATCCATGGAACCGCTTGCTATCTCCATCAGAGTATCTCTGTATACAGATACAAGCTTGATCTCCTTGGTGCTCTCATTGATGCTCACTATCATTATACTGTCACTGTTAGTTCCTGAATTCATATTCGAATCTCTGGAATCCACTCCGTAGAGTGCAATGGCACGATATCCCTTGGTCGCATCCTTGACACCGTCATTGACAAGTATCTGATCTGCACTTATCTCATTGATATCCATCTCATTGTACTTCATTCTGGCATAATTCTTGACATATATTATACATATGAGTATAAACAGTGCAAGCAGGACAAAGAACGCTATCGCCCACACTCTTGTACTGATGTTAAGCTTCTTTCTCTCCGGATTGACAACCTTTGGATCAGCCTCATCGAGAAGGTTCTCCCTGAAGAACTTTTCGCTGTCTGACTCCTCGTCCTCCTCAGGCTCTTCCTCATCATCCTCAAGCTCCACTTCATCGAAGCCCAATGCTTTGCCTATGTCTCCAAGTCCCAGATCAGCCGTATCTGATTCCGAATAACTGAGCTTATCCTCATCAATATCCTTCTCCATACGCTCAAGCTCATCCATGTCCAGCATGTCATCTGTTCTTCGGGATGATACTGTCGAAGCCTCTACCACAGGCTCTGCCTCTGCAGCTTCCTCGACCTCATCGTCAAGGACAGGCTCCGTATTCTTCTCCAGAATATCTGCCGGCTCAGTCTTCTGTTCATGCTCTTCTACTGGCTGTGTGGCAGTTTCTACAACTTCCGCATCACTCTCCTGCGGCTCAGTGATCTTGTTATCTTCCTCAACAGGCTCTTCCTTTTTCTCAGCTTCTTTCATCTGCTGGCGGCGCTCAAGCTCCTGCTGAACCTTAAGCTTTCTTGCCTCTTCGCGGGCATTCTGCTCTCTCTCGAGCTCCAGCCTCTCAACCTCAGCCTTTGCCTTTGCAACATTTCTCTGGGTGCGTTCCCACGCCTCACGTCTAAGCTCCTCATGTCTTGTCTGCACATCTGTCTCAATATTGTCAACTTCTCTGAGCAGATTGTCCACAGATGAGCTTCCTGTGCTCTGTATACTCCTGCGTGGTCTCTGGGCAGCTTTTGAAGGTCTCTGCACGGTACTCTGATTGCTCTGTGTCCTCGGTACAGTGCCCTGTGTCCTCTTCACCGGACCTCTGTCCACAGCTCTGTCTGCTACAGGCTGTCCGGTCTGTCTCTGCTTTGCCCGGGCCTCACTCTTCACTCTTCTTGCCCTGCTGTCCTCGTGATAATACTCGTCATAATTCTCTTCCGGCTTCACAGGTCTGGAAATATTCTTCTGAGTCTTCTTCTCCGGCTTCTTTTCCGGTCTCTTATCAGCCTTTCTCTCCGGCTCAGGATCACGCCTTTTTTCTTTCTTCTTTTTATCCCCGAACAACAATGATCCTATCAATCCACCATCATCAAGATAATCATCATCGTCATCCAGCCAATCCATGTCCTCATCGTACCTGGATCTCATTCCATTTTTCTTCTTATTATCCATTGGAACTCCTTTTTCAAATATCTAAAAATGTCGTTACCTCGCTCTATAATACATTATATTTTTTCCTTTTACAACATGTATTATATCTTAATTAGTATAAACACCTTCATATTAACACTATTTTATTTGACACATGATGTATAAAAAAGTATACTCGTATTAATAATGTCTAAATATCAATGCTTATTTTTTAAGGAGCAGGAAATGGATAATAACAATATTACTTTGTCGGTGGTTATGCCCGCCTACAATGAAGAACAGCACATCATAGATAATCTTCTTGAGACTAGCCGAATACTCAGCCGTTTTCTTCATCGTTATGAGATAATCGCTGTGAATGACGGCAGCAAGGACTCCACAGGCAAACTTATTGCCGAGGCAGCCGAAATGGATTCTCATATTGTAGATACAGGATATGATGTCAATCAGGGAAAGGGACATGCTATCACAACCGGAATTGCCAAAGCTTCCGGCAAATATATAGCATTCCTTGATTCAGACCTTGAACTGAGTCCATCTCTTCTCAAGCCATTTATGAAGCAGATGAGGGACACCGGTTCTGACATAGTCATAGGATCAAAGCTTCACCCTGAATCCAAGCTTGATTATCCTCCTATTAGAAGAGTCATGAGCTACAGCTATTATATTATGCTCAAAATGCTGTTTCATCTTGGTATCCATGACACCCAGACCGGTATAAAGCTTTTCAAAGCAGAAGTCATAAAGCCGATTGCCGAGAACCTTTCCATATCGGGCTATGCTTTTGATATTGAAATTCTTGTGGCTGCACACAGACAGGGATATTCGATATCCGAAGCTCCTATCGTCCTGAATTACAGCAGGGACGATGCAGCAGATGGAAGAAGGATCAAGATCAAGGACATTTGGAAGGTATTCACAGACACTATTGAGATCAAGAAGAAATATCATTAATTTAGGGATTATACACGGATAGAGAAAATAAATACAAACTACACATTTATTAAGGAGATTTTTATGAATTACGAAAACGCTTACAAGCTTCTCGAAGAAAAAGGACAGCTACACTTATTAAAGTATTATGATACTCTCAGCGAGGCTGAACAGGCAGCACTCATGAACCAGATCAGTGAAATTGATTTCTCACTTATCGATATGATCGGACACAATTCATCAGGAAGTGATTCTGATATCGCTCCCGTTGCAGCTCTCCAGATGGACAGCATTGCAGAAAAGTATGATATATACAAGAACGCAGGCCTTGAAGCCATCAAAGCTGGCGATCTGGCACTGGTCCTCCTGGCAGGTGGTCAGGGCACCCGTCTTGGATTCTCCGGTCCTAAGGGAACCTTCAACGTCGGTGTCACCAAGGATATGTTTATATTCCAGCTTCTCATCGAGCACACCCTCGATATTGTGAAGATGGCAGATACCTGGATCCATTTCTTCATCATGACCAATGAGAAGAACCACGATGACACAACATCATTCTTCAAAGAGCATGACTACTTCGGTTACAATCCTGAATATGTTCATTTCTTTAAACAGGAAATGGTTCCTTCAGTGGACTTCAACGGCAAGATATATCTCGAGGAGAAGGGAAAGGTTGCCATGTCTCCTAACGGCAACGGTGGATGGTTCTCATCCCTCTGCAAGGCAGGCCACCTCGACAAGCTCACGAAATACGGAATCAAGTATATAAATGTATTCTCAGTTGACAATGTACTTCAGAGAATTGCAGACCCAGTATTCCTCGGAGCAGTTCTCACAGAGGGCTTCCTCTCCGGCGGAAAGGTTGTCAAAAAAGCATACCCTGACGAGAAGGTTGGCGTCCTGTGTACTAACCACGGAAAGCCATATATCGTCGAGTATTATGAACTCACAGATGCCATGCGTGATGAGCGCGATGCCAACGGCGATTACGCTTACAACTATGGAGTTACATTAAACTATATCTTCCCGGTTGACAGACTGATGAAGATCATGAATGAAAGTATGCCTCTCCACATCGTCAAGAAGGCTATCCCTTATGTCGGTGAGGATGGAGAGATCGTCAAGCCATCAGAGCCAAACGGCTACAAATTTGAGACACTGGCCCTCGATATGATCGCTTATATGGGAACATGTCTTCCATTTGAGGTCGACAGAGAGAAGGAATTTGCTCCTATAAAGAATGCTACAGGAAATGATTCTATAGACTCAGCCAGAGAGCTCCTCAAAAAGAACGGCTACACACTTTAATCCATGAATATATAACAAAATAACAGGTCGATGGTATATGCCATCGACCTGTTATTTTTATTCTGCCTCATTCTTCTGCTGTTTTTCTTTTTCTCTTCGGAATATCTCATCTATCGCTTCCCTGACAAGCTCTGACATAGATACCTGTCGCACCGCCGCACATTCACTGAGCTTCCGATGAGTATCTGTATCTATCCTAAGTCTCAGGATCGTATCTTTTCTCTTTTCCGTCGGCCTTCCCGGGCCTCTCTTCTTATTGCCATCCGTCATTTCTTTTCTCCGCCATATAATTTATTCCTATCAGAACAGATATTTTACAACACCATTTACCGCATAACACATGAAGTAAAAGCAGCTTCTTATAACTCCATATCCAACTTTTCTGTATACGGCAAATGTCTTTTTTGCAGACGACAGTTTTGAACCAGACTTACTGTTTCTCATCTGCCTGTATAATAGCAACGGCTCATTTATCGCAACCGAGCTTCCGTATTCCTTCAGTATCTGCAACCAGCAAATATAATCCTCATGGATATCGTCGTTGCCCATCGGATATCTGAGTGCAACCTGTCTGTCCATCACAACCGATGAACAATTGATCACATTTCCTCTGAGCAGCATCTTATAGGTGACCTTTTCAGGAACTCCGATCACTTTTCCCGTTCTGGATCCGTCTTCGTTCACAAGCTCCCTGGCCGTAGAACACAGAACCGCACCTGTCTGCTCCATAAGCTTCAACTGTTTAGCCAGTTTATCAGGCTGCCACTGATCATCCGAATCTATAAATGCAACGTATCTGCAAGTTGCAGCCGCAACCCCGCGGTTACGCGAAGCTGCAACTCCCATATTTTTTTCATTTCTGATGATATTCACACGGTCATCTTCCGCGTATCCATCAAGTGCTCCTGTCAGATCATCCGTCGAACAGTCATCAACTATTATGACCTCCACAGGAATCCCCTGCTTCATAACTGAATCCACCGCAGAATAAATGGTTCTGCTGCTGTTATACGCCGGAATTATCACCGATACTTTTTCTCCAGTCATCACACACACCTACATCGATATATATCGCTTATTATTTATCTGTTTTCTGCACAGTCTTTCCGAGGTCATAGAATGCATCCTCAGACTCATCAAGCCCTTCCGGCTTCACATTTACAGGTGAAGGTATCTGTACCTTCTCGCCATCCCTGAGTGCCGTGGTCATATTTGATGCGATTCCCTCTGATGTCTCCTTCTGGAACATGATCTTTACCGTCAGGAGCATCAGCTTGAGATCAAGCCATATTGAATACTGCTCATAATAGGTAAGATCCAGCTTAACCTTATCTCTAGGGGTTGTGTTGTATTTGCCGTAAACCTGTGCATATCCCGTAAGTCCGGCCTTCATCTTGAGTCTGTAGTCAAACTCAGGGAATGTCTTTTTATAAAGCTCGGCGATCTCCGGTCTCTCAGGTCTCGGTCCGACAAGTGACATATCACCCTTGAGTACGTTGAAAAGCTGTGGCAGTTCATCAAGATGCAGCTTTCTGAGCCATTTTCCCACAGGGGTTATTCTGTCATCATCCTTCTTTGCAAGCTGTGCTCCACCTGCCTCGGAGTCCATCTTCATACTTCTGAACTTGATGATCTTGAACACCTTGCCATTCAGTGTCAATCTGTCCTGCTTGTAGAATATCGGTCCTCTGTCATACAGCCATATCGCAAGTGCTGATATGAGCATAAATGGTGAAGCTATGACAAGCAGTATAAATCCACATATAACATCCATGATCCTCTTAATGATCATATCGTCACCGGTAAGTCCCTGATTTCGTGATAAGAGGATAGGCGTATCGAACAAATGAATAGGCTCAGCTCCTAATATGATTATGTCGGAAAGCTTTGGCACAACATACGATCTGATGGAGTGTTCAAAACAATACTTCACAAGCTCATTTCTTATATAAGCCTTTGTCTCGCAAATGATTACTCCATCGTACTGGAGTATCTTCTCCTTGATCGCCTGCTCGCCCTCGCTGACATGTATTCTGTCTTCTATTACATACTTGTCCTTACGGGCATTGATCTTGTCTATGAACTCTATCGGAGTCTTATATCCATATACCAGCAGCAGATGCCTTGGCGGATACATCTTCGCATACAAAAATCTACACGCAAATATCCAAATCAATATCACTATCGTTTCAAGCCCGGTTACCTTTAACAATGGTACCGGATTTACATAGTCACGACAGATTATACAGAGCTGCAGGTAACCAACTACATTGGCACACACGAGAGCCAGCAGCTGTGAGTAAACTATATCAAGCAGTCTGAAGAATCCGACTCTGTAACCACCATAAAGCTTGGTGAAAAGTATGATGATTATTCCATACATTCCGATAACTGCCCAGTTTCCTCTTCTCCAGAACGGAAGCGTAAGCGTTACCTCATAGTCCCGGTACCACATGAGTCCAAACAGCACCAGCTCCACAGCGATGAGTACACAGGCCTCACCCACTGTTATGAGACGTTTGTATCTGTCCCTCTTTCTAACTCTTCTGTTTTCTTCCATATTTATAGCATCTCCCTAAGCATCTTGTTGACAGATCCAGGATCTGCTTTACCCTTCATAGCTTTCATAACCTGTCCGACAAGTGCTCCGAGAGCCTTCTCCTTGCCGCCTCTGTAATCATCAACAGCCTTTGGATTGTTATCTATGGCTACCTGACATGCCTCCTTAAGTGCATTGTCATCCTGAACAGTTGCAAGTCCGTTATCCTTGACATACTTCTCAGGATCTATATTATCTGCAAATATCTTTTCGAACACTTCCTTTGCAACACCGCCATTGATAACCCTGTCATCAACAAGCTTGATGAGCTTCGCAAGATTCTCCGCTGAAAACTTCAGGTCTTCCGCATCAACACTGTTCTCCTTCATCAGTCTCATGGTCTCTCCCATGATCCAGTTGGAAACCTTCTTTGCAGGTGCTCCCAGTGCAATCGCGTCCTCAAACAGATCTGCCAGCTTCTTGGAGGCCGTGATGATGTCTATATCATAGTCAGGAATCGCATATTCCTCTTTGTATCTTATCTTCTTCTCGTCTCTGAACTCAGGCTGTGCATCCCTTACCTGCTGGAGCCACTCATCGCTGATGTGGATAGGTACAAGGTCAGGATCAGGGAAATATCTGTAATCCTGTGCATCCTCCTTGGATCTCATAGGATATGAATACTCCTTAGTATCATCCCATCTTCTTGTCTCCTGGACAACATTTTCACCAGACTCGATGAGATCGATCTGTCTCTCTCTCTCATTCTCTATGGCTCTGGCAATGGCCTTGAATGAGTTCAGGTTCTTGGTCTCTGTACGTGTGCCAAACTCCTCTGAGCCAACCTCTCTGATCGAAAGATTGACATCAGCACGCATGGATCCCTCATTCAGCTTACAGTCTGAAGCTCCGAGATACTGTATCGTCTCCCTGAGCTTTTCAAGATATGCTATTACATCCTCCGCAGATCTCATGTCAGGCTCAGATACTATCTCTATAAGAGGCACACCTGAACGGTTGAAATCCACAAGTGAGCTGTCTGTATATGGATCATGGACAAGCTTACCTGCATCCTCCTCCATATGTATCTCATGGATCCTCACATATTTCTTAACTCCGTCAACCTCTATCTCAACCTTACCATCCCTGCATATTGGATAGTAGAGCTGTGATATCTGGTAGTTCTGTGGGTTGTCCGGATAGAAATAGTTCTTTCGGTCAAACTTGCAATTCTGTGTGATAGTGCAGTTTGTTGCAAGACCAACCGCAATCGCTTTATTCACAACCTCTTTGTTAAGTACCGGAAGTGAGCCCGGCATTCCTGTACATACAGGACATGTATGTGTATTAGGAGCTCCTCCAAATGCTGTGCTGCAGCCGCAGAATATCTTTGTCTTGGTCGCAAGCTCTACATGGACCTCAAGTCCGATGACTGTCTCATATGTCTTTGCCATCTCTTACAGCCCCCTTTCTGAAACCTGTGCAGGTCTCTTGTACTCTCTAGTCTGCTCAAATGCATACGCTGCCCTAATAATGGTCTTTTCGTCAAATGCATCTCCAACCATCTGCACACCTATAGGCATTCCATCCTTATCAGTTCCACATGGAAGTGATATTCCCGGAAGTCCTGCAAGATTTACAGGGACTGTGTACACATCTCCCAGATACATCTTGATAGGATCTGAGAGTGACTCTCCCATCTTCAGTGCTGTTGTAGGTGCAACAGGTCCGAGAATGATATCATACTTCTCAAACGCCTTGTCATACGCCTGTTTGATGAGCGCCTTTGCCTTGAGGGCCTTTACATAATATGCATCGTAATAGCCTGAACTCAGCACAAATGAACCGAGCATGATTCTTCTCTTGACCTCAGGGCCAAATCCTTCTGAACGGCTCTTCTTGTACATGTTGTGAAGATCTGTGTACTCTGGTGTTCTGTAACCATATTTTACACCGTCGAATCTCTCAAGGTTAGAACTTGCCTCCGCCGATGCAATGATATAGTAAGCAGGAATAGCATACTCAACCATTCCAAGATCAAACTCCTCAACAATAGCTCCCTTTGCCTTCAAAGCCTCAGCTACTCCATACACGGCTTCCTTTATCTCAGGCTCAAGTCCCTCTGTGAAATAGTCTCTTGGAAGACCGATCTTAAGGCCTTTCACATCATCCACAAGTGCGCTTGTAAAATCATTGTCATCTCTGTTAACTGATGTTGAATCCTTCTTGTCATACTGTGATATGATCTCAAGGATCGTCGCACAGTCCTCTACATTCTTCGCAAGTGGTCCGATCTGGTCAAGTGATGAACCGTATGCTATAAGTCCGTATCTTGACACTCTTCCATAGGTTGGCTTGATTCCGGTAACACCGCAGAATGAAGCCGGCTGTCTGATAGATCCACCGGTATCTGAACCGAGGGCACATGGCACCTCCTCACCGGCAACTGCTGCCGCTGATCCACCTGATGAACCACCTGGAACTCTATTTGTATCCCATGGATTTCTTGTCTCACCAAAATATGATGTCTCGGTTGTACTTCCCATGGCAAACTCATCCATGTTGGTATGTCCTACTATAACCGCTCCTGCTTCCTTGAGCTTCACAACGGCCTCAGCTGTATATGTCGGAACAAAATTTGACAGAATCTTGGATGAACAGCTTGTCTGCACACCCTCCTGGCACATATTGTCCTTTATTGCTATCGGAACTCCTGCAAGAGGACCATTGAGCTCTCCCGCATCTATCTTCTTCTGCACTTCCTCCGCCTGGGCAAGTGCTCCTTCACGATCAACCGTGACAAAACTATTATAATCTTTCTCGCACGCCTCGATGCTGTCAAGACAGGCCTGTGTCGCTTCAACTACGCTCACCTGTCCATCTTTAATAGCTTTTCCCAGCTCTACAGCCGTCATACCCATTAAATTCACTTCAGCCTACCTCCTAGTCAAATGTCTTTGGCACCTTGTAGCAGCCATCCTTCTGCTCTGGCGCATTCTTCAGCATGTTCTCTCTGTCGTCTCCATTTACAACAACGTCCTCACGGAACACATTGTTGTATGGGAATGTATGGCTCATAGCCTCCACACCGTCTGTATTAAGTTCATTCAGTTTGCTGACATAATCAAGCATGTCTGACATATCCTTCTTTGCCTGCTCCTTCTCCTCCGGGGAGAGCTCAAGCTTTGCAAGGATTCCAACATAATCAATTGTTTCATCAGTTATCGTCATGTTCTTGTTCTCCTATCTTTAATGAGCAAAAATAAAGAATGTGCCTTCTTATTATTCTGTGTCAAATAATGTAAACACATTCTCCCGCCATGGTATTTTGTACTACAAAATTCCCCTAAAATATATCACATCCTGGGATATTATGCAAGACTATGGGCATTTTTACCTGTATTACGCAAAACACCGCCATGTAAAACGCTGCATACATGGCGGTGCTGTAACTCTATTTAAATTATATACAGTACTAACTGTATTTTACTAATGTCTCCCTGGCCTGACTATCTCCTGAACACGACCAAGCTGTAGCCCAGCTCTATGTCCTATTTCAATAGAATATGTCTACTTTCTTATTTTTTTATATATTAATATCCCCGCACTTCCCATAAGCGCCAGAATGACCACACCTGCCACTTCTTTCACGGGCAGCCTGTCACCAGTATCTGGATGTCTCACCGGCGGAGTGCTGCGCGTAGTTGTCATGGTTATTGTCGTTCCTGTTGTGCTCCATGTAGTACGTTCCGTGGTCGACTCTGTAGTTGTACCCGTCGTAGTTTCTGTTGAGGTATCCTCTGTTGTTGTTCCTGTTGTTGATTCTGTTGTCGTGTCTTCCGTTGTGGTATCTTCTGTTGTGGTATCTTCTGTTGTGGTATCTTCTGTTGTCGTGTCCTCTGTCGTCGTGTCTTCTGTTGTGGTATCTTCCGTTGTCGTATCCTTTGTCGTTGTGTCTTCCGTGGTTGTGTCTTCGGTTGTCGTGTCCTCCGTTGTCGTATCTTCGGTTGTCGTATCTTCGGTCGTCGTACCCTCTGTCGTTGGCTCTTCATCCAGGAAATCATTTCCCGGTACTCTGTGGAACTCTCCTCCGTTTGAGAATACTTCACTCACCACACAACCATCCCAGTTGTGTCCGAGATTTACCGCTGCCTCTGGAGCTATCACTGTTCCAAATCCCCTGCCCGCAAATGTTATGCTTCCGCCAAATTGTCCATCTGCTGCCGAGCTGTCATAGAAGTTAAAATACATTCTGTTGTAGGCATTATAAAAATTACCATTATCGTTTGCCTTTGCATCGCTCTTGCTTCCAAGTATCAGATCGCCCAGAACAGCATTCTGGATACCTGCCAGATCAATATTCATGAGCAGCACCGTATCATCACCATAATCCGGGAACTCAAAATATATCGGATTTGTGCCCGCGGCGAGCTGACTGTAATCCATGGATACCACATGCAGTCCGCTACCATTTACTGACACACTTCTATCGTTCATATCACCTGTTATATCAACATCCACAGTACCCTCTGTGTCTGCATAAGTCCTAAGTTTCTGACTATAGTCAATAAACTTTCTCTGTATATCAGCCATATCTGCATATTTAGAATATTCACCATCATCTTCAATTTCTGCATCGGTTCTGACATTTGCCGGACTGTCAAGCTTTGTCTGGGTACCATCATTCATGCGGATATATATTTCACCGCCATCTGCTCTCCTGACTTTCGCTCCTGTATAAAGCATATCAGTTCCTGCATCCGACACACAGCCACACATCCGTTCAGCATTTTCAAAGTAGAATTCCTCATATACTCCATACGAATTTCTGAGTCCCGAGTTTGAATTTGCACTGAGTGTCCTTGTGATAAAGTTACTGTGAAGATGTGTCTGTGCATACAGTGTGTCAAAACATATCACACCAAAGTCCCCCATTAGCTCCGTTGCAGAGCTGCTTTGCAGCATATAACTGCCATCATCCGCCTTTGCAAGTGCTCCTATAGTCCCCGCCGTCACGCAAAGCACAAAAACCATCGCCACTGCAACTGCTATGAGCTGCATAGTCTGAAAGCACATCCCATTATCATGGTTACCTCTCATTCAATGTCCGCCTTAACTATTTCGTCTCAAATACATAGTATTCAACAGACTTCCCGCATATTCGTTATAATAAAAAAATCCCCGAACAGATTCGACATAATTTTCACTATGTCTTATCCATCCGGGGATGAGCCAGGCAGGTCAGAATGGTCTCTCAGGATCAACAATATGCCTTATATTCCTATCCACATATATCGATGTCTCCACTGACCAGTCGTATGCCGGTCTGTCATGAAATGGTCCCACATAAGCATATCCCGCAATCTGTCATGACAGCTCAGCCACCAGATACGGATATCTCTCAATATCTGAATTTTTATCCTTACCAGGCTTTGACTGCTTTGTCACTTTTGCCCGCCTCCGTGTTCTTAAGTCTTTACTCTATGATACTCACTATCTCCTCAGAGTCAGCCCTGACTTTATATGTCTCACCTATGTCAAGTTTGTCATATATAGACTTTTCAACTTTATATGTCTTTTCCTTATCCTTCACTTCACATGTGACTTCATATTCAACTGATTTTTTCCTTAGCCTCTCCTTGTCTGTGAGCTGGGGATCTGGGTATTCCGGTGTCTTTCCACCGCCCTCGGCGGTCTCCGTCCTGTCGTACTTCCACCGCCATATTGTATAATAATACTTCGTCCTGTATATAGGCTTATCTCTATACACCGGAACAGACCTCGTTCTCGTCACATATCCATAATCGTCCACATCATTTGCAACTTCAGAGAAGGTTCCATCTCCATTGTCCTCATAGCTGTACTCCACATGGGAACCTATCACCTCATATGAATCATAGGTCTCCTCACGCTCACCAACATATTCCTGTTCAGTATGGTGCACCTCTTGTTTCGTGGTCTTTAGCGTGGCACCCTCGGGGAGTTCCCAGTCGTCTTCATCACACAGAATATATTTCTCCACATCAACACTGGTCTTCCATGTCATATCCCTGACTGTGACTGTCCTCTTCTTTGGCATGGCTATGATCGCCGTAAGTCCGATTATAGCCGCTATCACAAGCATGCCGATCAGCACTATCTTCCATGCTCCAAATGAATGTCCTCTTTTCCGATTGCCCTGCCCGCCTTTTTGTCCGTCGGCAGCCGTTCCTGTACCTGATGCATTCCTGGCATTCCTTGCGTCCTGCTCTTTCCTGACGTCAAAATACCCCTTATCCTTCGCACCTCGTTCAGCACCGCAGCTGCTGCACCGTGTGTTAAGAGCTGAATTGTAATTGCCACAATGATCACATAACCAGTCGGCACCTTTTCCCTTTGTCTGACTCTCCTCCGCGGGCAAATACCGCACTCCATCCATATAGAACTTAACTTCCTGTCCCCTCGGCTTTCCGCAGGACGGACACTCACGCTTCGTTCCTTCTATATGTTTCGTACTACAATATGGGCAGTCTCAATACCCCATTACAAGTTTTCCCATACGCAATATCCTCCCCATATATACTACAGATAACTTACCTGCGCAGCAACATCGTAATCATGTGGTGTCTTGTTGTCAGTCTTGTGTCCAACGGCAAGAGCTATCTGGAATGAATATCCCTTCGGTATTGCAAGTGCCTTGTCAAAATATGCTTTCTTCTCCCCGTGAAGTGCATCATACACGCAACCGATTATCAGATTTCCGAGCCCCATGCTCTCTGCCGCTATAGCCATATTCTGAACTGCAATTCCTGAATCCACCTTGCTCCACTTGAAGTCATCCTCAGCGCTTAAGAATATGAGCACCGGAGCCTCATAATAGAAATTGTGAGGCTGCTTATCCTGTCCGCGAAGTGCACGCTTCTCTGCATCAAGCTCTTCCAGAATTGGAGCATCACCCTTAACAACTGTAAAATGTATCTCTTTCTTATTCATACCTGTAGGTCCCTGAAGCCCAGCCTCGATGACCTTCTCAAGCTGCTCCTTCATAACCTCTTCATCACTGTATGCTCTCGCTGAGCTTCTCTTTTTTATTACCTCTAATACCTGATTATCCATTGTCTTTTACCTCCTATTCTGTCATTCCTATACCGTTATCTCTATCTGATTATCCTCTATGCAGACCACACAGCTCTCATAGTATCCATCGCCTGTCGTCCGCGGTCCACTTGTCACCTCATAGCCATCCTCCGCAAGCTGTCTGGTAAGCTCATCAACTTTTTCTTTGCTTCCCACACTGAATGCTATATGTATCAATCCGGTTCTGTTAAGTGTCTTTTCAGAATCATCCATTCCCTGCCTGTTCATTATCTCAAGCCTTGCGCCATCATCAAATGTGAGAAAATATGAACGGAAGTCCGTCGTTTTATTATGATATCCCTCATTTGCTGATGCTCCCAGATATTTCTCAAAAAAATTCTTCGCAGCTTTAAGATCATTCACATACATCGCAACATGCTCAATTCTCATAAATGCAACTCCTCATTATCTTATACGCTACACTCAGATAGACAAACTACTATATGCATGCTGCTATAGGCATGCTATATAAGCTATTTTAACCCAATGCCACATTTTACACAATGGCATAAAAATATCACCTTTATCCATTTGTATGAATAAAGGTGATATCCCGTTAAAAGCAACGTCTGTAATCAGCCCGTTACACAATTTCATTCTTAGAGCATACCCTCAAGTGTCTCTCTGATAGCCTTGATAAAGTTCTCACTGTTGAGGACTGTTGGGTTCTCGAGAGTTGTGATGAGAGCCAGATCCTTTGTCATCTTGCCATCTTCTATAGTCTTGATGGTTGCAGCCTCGAGCTTGTCTGCAAAATCCTGAAGTGCCTGGATTCCATCAAGCTCTCCACGCTTTCTGAGTGCTCCTGACCATGCGAAGATAGTTGCAACTGAGTTGGTTGATGTCTCCTCACCGGCAAGGTGCTTGTAGTAATGTCTCATAACTGTTCCGTGTGCTGCCTCGTACTCATACTTTCCATCAGGGGATACGAGAACTGATGTCATCATGGCAAGTGAACCAAATGCTGATGAGATCATATCACTCATTACATCTCCATCATAATTCTTACATGCCCAGATGTAACCGCCTTCACTCTTCATAACACGGGCAACCGCATCATCTATAAGTGTGTAGAAGTACTCAATACCTGCTGCATCGAACTGCTCCTTATACTCTGCATCGAATATCTCCTGGAAGATATCCTTGAATGTATGGTCATACTTCTTTGATATGGTATCCTTTGTGGCAAACCACAGTGTCTGCTTGGTATCAAGCGCATACTTGAAACAGCTTCTTGCAAAGCTCTCAATAGACTTGTCCACGTTGTGCTGTCCCTGAAGAACACCAGGGCCATCAAACTTATGTATAGTCTCCTTTATAACCTGTCCGTCATCGCCTGTGAATACAAGCTCTGCAGTTCCAGGACCTGGAACATCGATCTCTACGCTCTTGTATACATCACCATATGCATGTCTTGCGATGGTGATAGGCTTCTTCCAGTTCTTAACACATGGCTCGATTCCCTTTACTACGATAGGTGCTCTGAACACTGTACCATCAAGGATCGCTCTGATGGTTCCGTTAGGGCTCTTCCACATCTCCTTGAGATTGTACTCCTTAACTCTTGCCGCATTAGGTGTGATAGTAGCACACTTTACAGCTACGCCATACTTCTGTGTTGCGTATGCTGAGTCAAATGTTACCTTGTCATCTGTCTCATTTCTATGTACAAGTCCAAGGTCATAGTACTCTGACTTGAGATCGATAAATGGATAAATAAGCTCATCCTTTATATACTGCCAGAGAATTCTGGTCATCTCATCTCCATCCATCTCTACAAGTGGTGTGGTCATCTGAATCTTTTCCATGTTTATGTCCTCCATTTTTATATTTCTTTTTTGAATTTTATTTTTGAATGTTTTTATAATTCTTTGAATTTTCTAAGTTATATTATATACCCTCTGCCGATTATAAACCATAAGTGGCTATATTTCTAGTTTTTTTGAATCATGCCTGCCATTTATTAATATTATTAAGCCCCATATGCTGACATGAAAACGAATGTTTATCATATATCATACATATCCATATATGCCTCTGACGGATACTTCACCTGATATTATATCGCGCACAGCTCCATCAGCATCCCTGACAAGAAGTCCGCCGTCAGGGGAAAGTCCCAAGGCTGTATACTCAGTTTTCTGATCTCCCTCTATGACATATACCTGCTTATCCTTGTTCACAAGATAACTGTTGTACTCATCAACAAGAAATCCCAGATCTTTATTTTTTACAAACTCATCATATAGTTTTTCAAACTCATTTGACACCTGCGCTATGAACCATGACCTGTCACATCCCCTGCCGTTCTCCAGAAGAATTGATGTCGCCTTGTCCGCAATGTCCTCCGGGAAACTCTGGTTATATACATTTATACCAATTCCCACGACAACATAACTAATATCAGTTCCCTCTGAACTCATCTCTGTAAGTATTCCGACAAGCTTCTTTCCATCTGAAAGTACGTCGTTGGGCCACTTTATCTGAGGCTTGACACCATCCACTTTGCCGAATGCTCTTGCAAGTGCAACCGCCGACACCAGAGTTATCCTGGATACGCACGAGATATCTATATCCGGTTTTAGCAGATACGACATGGATATCGTTGTTCCCTTATCTGAATTCCAGCTATGTCCCCTCCGGCCTTTTCCTGCCGTCTGCTCATTTGCAACAAACAATGCGCCGTGTACAGGATCCGTCTCACCAACAATCTTAGCGCGGGTGTTTGTTGAATCAGTTTCATCATAGTAGTAGAGTTTTCTTGCAAATGTCTTCGTGTTGAGGTACCTCGATATATTTTCCTCAGACATGACATCAGGAACGCTAACCAGCCTATAGCCTTTATTATTAACTCCTTCTATGACATATCCATCATTTTTCAGAGCCTGTATATTTTTCCACACTGCGGTTCTTGACACACCCAGCAGCTCACATAATTCCTGTCCTGATACAAAACCATCCGTACTCTGGAGTTTTTCAAGAATTTTCTTTTTCATCTGTTCTTACCTTCTCTCTGAAAATATTGTACACTGCCTCACATTTTGCCTTCGCCCCGGCAAACGGCACTA
This sequence comes from Coprococcus sp. RTP21428st1_C9_RTP21428_210409, assembly GCF_040227395.1. Taxonomy (NCBI): domain Bacteria; kingdom Bacillati; phylum Bacillota; class Clostridia; order Lachnospirales; family Lachnospiraceae; genus Coprococcus; species Coprococcus sp. RTP21428st1_C9_RTP21428_210409. The sequence continues at coordinate 29,186 of NZ_JBEHVV010000015.1, read as the reverse complement.
CATAACTCTCCTTCCCCCTGTCGAACTTTAAAATATAATACTTCATCTCAGGATCTGGTTCTATCATTGTATAACCCGTCACTGCTTCATATGGTATGATCTTACTTCCACCCTTTTGAAGTATCGTTATCCTGTCCTGTCCAAACAGATATGTAGCATCATATGCTGCACTCCTGAATGACGCCCTTACAATATAAAACCCATATGCCATGGCTGCTATAGAAACCGCCGCCTTCAAAAACCTGTAGTGACCTCCCATGGCCCACCACATACACGCGATTCCAATCAGTATAAATACTATTCCCACAATACGATAGGCAGCCCTGGTATTCTTTCTCTTGATAACCTTCTGTCTGATTATTCCATCAATCTGGGACTCCTGCTCCTCTCGTCTCGCCCGCTCAAGCTCATCCACTAGCTTTCCTGCCTGATTCACAAGAACTTTCTGCCTGTAAGATTTTGCTGTGCCACCGTTCATACTATTTATATTTCTGATTTCTTCTCTGCCCGTTTTATTATTCTTGCCAATCTTTTTATCGTTCTTTTTTTTATTATTTTTTTTATCGCTATCTCTGCTCATTCCATATCCCCCGCCAGGTCATTATCGTTATCGACATTACCCTGGTTTGTATCCATGCGCTTTATGCACAATTATTTTCTCTTTTTTCATCACTTTTACGACTATACTTATATTAGTTCAGAGACTAATATATATCAAGTTTCCAGCATTACAAAAGTGTTTACATTTTACCACGTTTAATCACCTTTTTCCATATATAAAATCATTAAAAGGTGATTAACTAGCAAACACACGATATCGTGAAAACAAGCAATTTATAAACAAACAACTAGATTTTTGAGAGGTGAATCACATGAAGAATTTTATTGCGCGCATCAGTGGCACAAAAGACCTAACTGAAGGAAAGCCTTCAAAGCTTATATTGAACTTTGGTCTGCCCCTTCTCTTTGGTCTGATATTTCAGCAGTTTTATAATATGGTAGATTCTGTCATAGTCGGGCAGAAGCTTGGAACTGACGCGCTGGCGGCGGTGGGTTCCACCGGAAGCATCAACTTCATGATACTCGGTTTCTGTATAGGAATCTGCAACGGATTTGCAATCCCTGTTGCACAGGCTTACGGTGCGAAGGATTTCAAGGCTCTTAAGGCATATATAATCAACAGTATATGGTCATCCGTTGCACTGGCTGCTGTTATAACAGTAGCAGTAAGTATCTTTACCATGCAGATACTCAAGGCTCTCAGAACACCTTCGAATATCATCGATGATGCATATATATACATATTTATAATATTCCTGGGCATTCCGGCAACCTTCCTCTACAACCTGACTGCCGGAATACTGAGATCACTCGGAGACAGTATCACACCTGTCATATTCCTTGTGGGTTCATCAATTGTCAACATAATACTTGATCTTATACTTGTTGTTCCTATGGGCGTCGCCGGAGCTGCAGTTGCCACAGTAGCTTCACAGGCAGTGTCAGGAATCATATGTACGATATACATGACAAAGAAACTGAAGTATCTTGAATTCAGTAAAGAGGATTGGACATTCAGCATGCGCCACTGCCTTAAGCTCTGCGGTATGGGTCTGCCTATGGGCCTGCAGTACAGCATAACCGCCATAGGCAGTGTCATTCTTCAGACCGCAGTCAATGATATGGGTTCAACATATGTTGCAGCCGTATCAGCAGGAAGCAAGATTTCCATGTTCATGTGCTGTCCTTTCGATGCAATGGGCTCCACCATGGCAACATACGGAGGTCAGAATGTTGGTGCCAGACGTCTTGACCGTGTTGATCAGGGACTTAAAGCCTGTATCAAGATGGGAATCATATATGCCCTCGTGGCTCTGGCTTTCTCCATCGTATTCGGAAAGCAGCTTGCACTTCTCTTTGTAAAGAAGGAACAGATTGAGCTTATCGGCTACATATATGAATTCGTAGTTATCAACGCCGCATTCTACATATTCCTGGCTCTTGTGAATATCGTAAGATTCATGATACAGGGGCTTGGATACTCGACTTTCGCCATACTTGCAGGCATATGTGAGATGATTGCCCGTTCTGTTGCCGGTTTCGTGCTGGTGCCTCATTTCGGTTTCATCTGCGTATCACTAGGAAGTCCGCTTGCATGGGTATGTGCTGATCTCTTCCTGATACCTGCGTACCTGTGGGTTATGAAACAGCTGAGACGAAAATTCGGGGGAAATAAAATCAGCCGTGCAAAGTCCGCAACGGCAACAATATAATCGGTTTATGAACAGACTCACTTGTGTCTCGATCACATGTGAGTCTGTTTCATTTGCACCCTATTGGGATACTAAAGTCTGTTCTGCATCCTTTCCTGTTTCGGAGTGATCCCCCTCCATTTTTTATACACCCGGATAAAATAACTGCTGTCCGAAAAGCCATTTTCCTGCGCAATATATTCCATGGAATAATCCGAATACAGCAGCATGTTCTGCGCCTTATTGAGCCTTATATACAATATGTATTCCTTACACGATCTTCCATAACGAGCCTTAAATGATCTGGCAAAGTGTGAATAACTCATACTGCACATTTCTGCCAGATCTTTAACCTCAATCTGTTCTGACGAATGCGCATCTATATATTCCAGTATGTGATTGAAATACACATCACCATCCGACCTCTTATACTTAAAATCTCCATTTGTTTTCATTTGTCTTGCCATGATGATGAGCAGCTTATATATCCCAGACTGAACCGCAAGCATGTACATCTCCCGTTTTTCCGTATACTCCTCAAATATATCCTGAACAATATCTGCCATACTTTCTTTTAGTTTTTCAGACCTTATAACCATACAGAAATCTGTAGTCTCCGTCCTGTATACAAAGCAATCATACATTTTCCTTATATAAGTCTGGGGAATGCCCAGTGTATACATATTAAACTTTATGACCGCATACTTCACCGATTCCGTACAGGTCTTATCCGCCTTTATACTGTGAAGCTGCAGCGGATATAGGTAGCACATATCCCCTTTTCTGAGAACCGTCTCTCCATCATTGCAGATCACCCGGATAGATCCGCTGACTATATAAAGCATCTCACTGTAATAGTGCCAGTGCAATTCAGAATGCACACAATCTGTGTAAAATATATCATATGGCTGTTTCATCTCATCAATGTACTCAAATATTTCCATAGCAGTCTCCCCCTACGATCCAAGTTGTATCATGATAGGTTTATACAATTTTTTGCTCTTTATATAATACAATTATTACATTTATTTGTATATGATAAAAGCATATCAAACACATACTAATGAAGGAGAAAATAAGATGCAGAAAGCAGCAAACAAGCACATATCGCATTCAGCACAGAATCTGTTGGATTATTTATCGGAGATTTCTGGTAAAAAAATAATAACAGGTCAGCACACACAGACCAATTCTATGGAGGAGATTGACTATATATACGAACAGACAGGCAAATGTCCGGCACTCAGAGGTTTCGAGCTGCTTGGATACTCGCCAAACATAAACTATAATGATGCATCCGCAGAATGTCTCACAGAGGTATATGAAAATCAGGATACCCTTGACACCGCTCTCGAATGGGCAAAGAAAACAAATGGCATTGTCACTTTCACATTTCACTGGTTCTCTCCGATTGGAGGTCGTGACAAGAGTTTCTACACAGAGCACACTGACTTCGACGCTGAAAAGGTGCTCATTCCAGGAACAAGAGAACGTGATGCTTTCTACCACGATATGGACATCATCGCAAAGGAACTCCGAAGATTCCAGCTTGAAGATATCCCGGTTCTGTGGAGACCTTTCCACGAGTCCGAGGGCACCTGGTTCTGGTGGGGTGCCAAAGGTCCTGCTGTTGCGGCAAAGCTCTACAGACTCATGTTCGACTACTATACAAATGTACTGAACATCAACAACCTTATATGGGTATGGAACTGTCCTACAAAAGGCGTATACCCTGGAGATGACTTCGTTGATATTGTCTCCATGGACATATATCTGCCGGAATACACAGCAACCGATTACAGTGAAGAATATACAAAGCTTGTAGAAGCTACCTCTCCGAACAAGGTTGCTGCCCTTACCGAAGTCGGATATATACCGGATATACATCTTCTGGAGAAGTCACACACTCCATGGGCATACTACATGACATGGTCTGAAAAATTCTGCATAGGAGAAAAATTCAATTCCAACGAAAATCTTAAGGCTATGTATGACAGCCAATATGCTGTTACCGGAAAGTAAGTGGGTAAGTCTGTTATATGTAACGGCTGTAATGCTCACTTTATAAAACGACTTCAAAAATCGTTCCTCCAGACGGATTAGACTTAACTGCAATATTACCATCATGCACTATCACGATCTCGCGGACAAGAGCAAGTCCCAGTCCTACGCCGCCAAGCTCACGGCTTCTGGATTTATCCACGCGAAAGAAAGGTTCAAACACGCGATCCTTCAATTCTTCCGGGATACCATTTCCGGTATCCTCTACTGACAGGTAAACGTGTTTTTCCTTCTGACGCGCTGTCACTGTAACCCGTCCTCCTGTGCGGTTATATTTTATAGCATTCTCAACAAGATTGTATAACATCCTGTAAATAAGGATGTCACTTCCTATCATCGTTACATCCGTACATTCTCCAATAAGTTCTATATCCTTTTCCTGTGCAAGAGGTTCCAGATCCGCCAATACCTCATCAACAAGCGCGTCGACCATTATTTTATCATCCCGGCTCACAGTTTGAAGCTCACTCATATCAAGAAGTGTCTTTACCATTTTGCTGAGTCTCTCATTCTGTTCAGTTACCATCTTTATCGTCTGCAGAGTGACTTCATCATCTCCCGGATGCCGGGAAGAATTATATGAATCAAGCTGTATCTGCATTAAAGACAGTGGAGTTCTGAGCTCATGTGCTGCATTTGCAGTAAACTGTCGCTGTATCTCAAATGCATCCGAGAGGCGTTCAAGCATCTTGTTATATGAAACGCTGAGCTGGTTCAGTTCTTTAACATTGTTTTCTTCTATTCGTGAATCTGCCAGATTCTGTGCCTGTACCTCTTCAATTTTATCAGAAAACTCACTGATAGGCTTTAGTGCATGCCCACTTATAAAATATGTAGCTACTCCGCCAAGCAGGGCCAGCAAGGCAGAAATTATCAGGCTGTTTTTCTTGTAATCTGCCTTATTATTGTACACCTTAACAGAAAAATCATTTGCAAATTCATCCCACTTATCCTCCGGAATACTGATATATATTTCATCAGTACCGCTCCCATTATCATCTCCCTGGGCATCAACGGTTTCTTGCAGAGAATCAATATAATACACTCCATTTTTATAGACAAGCAAAGTAAGGCATCCACATATAAGCGCAATATATAATGTGATTATACAGGTAAGCCTCCACTGCAGCGACATTCTTTTCATCTGTCGGACTCCTCTCGTATTTTATAGCCTTCTCCCACCTTGTTCAAAATCGGATCATATCCAAGCACTGCCTTAAGCTTTCTTCTCAGCGAAGACATATGTACTCTGATCGCTCCACTGAAACTGTCAACCGAAGCATCCCAGACATGTTCCATCAATTCCTCCTGGCTTACCGGTCTGCCCAGATTAAGAAGCAGATATTCCAGGATTCCATTTTCTTTTCTTGTAAGGGGAACCTTTTCTCCTTTTGCGTATGCCTCACGTTTTATCGTGTCAAACTTTATCCCGCCACTTTCCAGACATACATCCTTCTGTACAAATTTTCTTCTTGTAAGACTTCTGATACGCGCCTCAAGCTCCTGCAAATGAAATGGTTTTTCCATATAATCATTTGCACCTGCATCCAGCCCTTCAACCTTATCCGCAATTTGTCCCCTCGCAGATAATATGATAACCTTTGTCTCCTCATTTTTCTGTCTGAGTTCCTTTAAAATCTCCATTCCATCCATACCCGGCAGATTCAGATCCAGAACGATCAGGTCATATTCCTCTGACAGAATGCATTCAAGAGCCTCTTCTCCGTCATAACAGGTATCCACCTCATACCCGGCATCATACAGGCTTTTCGCAACCATATCACATATCTGCTTCTCATCTTCAACTATCAATAATCTCAAAACTGTCACCTGTTTCTTAACCAAAATCCTTCTTAACAAAAATTTTACAACAGCTATTGTATAATAACCAAGTCAGCTGGTCAACAAACACAATCATGAAAGGAGCTGCAATATCTTGAAGTACAGGAAAATATCTCAGATCATTTTACTCATCACGGGTATAGCTATGATCAGCTATGGTGCAGTCAGAGGTGAAGCGGCTGCCGTGCTCAGCAAAGCAATAAAATTATGTCTGGAGTGTGTAGGAATTGGATAAGAACAAATCACTGTCAAAAAAAACAGCCAGAATACGCGGATGGATACAGGCAGCAGCCACGCTGCTTACCAATATTCACATCCCCAATTTATTTAAAGGCAAGATCTATCAGGGCAATGCAAAAACAGTATGCGTACCGGGACTAAACTGTTACTCCTGTCCTGCTGCAACAGGAGCGTGCCCCATTGGTGCATTTCAGGCGGTCGTCGGATCATCCAAATTTAAATTTTCTTACTACATAACCGGTTTTTTCATTTTAATCGGTGTGATCCTCGGAAGATTTATATGTGGGTTTTTGTGTCCATTTGGATGGTTTCAGGATCTGCTTCACAAAATCCCCGGGAAAAAGTTTTCCACAGCCAGGCTGAAACCACTAAGATACCTGAAATATATAATCCTTATTGTTTTCGTTATACTTCTGCCGATGCTTGTAACGAACTCCATAGGAATGGGAGACCCGTTCTTCTGTAAGTATATTTGTCCACAAGGTGTTCTGGAAGGTGCTATACCACTTTCACTCGGAAATGCAGCTATACGCTCTGCACTCGGAAAGCTGTTTTCATTTAAATGCCTTATTTTAATTACAGTTGTCGTTCTGAGTATTCTGTTCTACAGACCCTTCTGTAAATGGATTTGTCCTCTCGGCGCAATCTACTCATTATTCAACAAGGTCAGCCTTATGAGTATCAAGGTTGAAAGCAGCAAATGTGTCGGATGCGGTAAGTGTTCAAAGGCATGCAAAATGGATGTAGATGTATGCAAAACACCAAATCATCCGGAATGTATACGATGCGGAGCATGTATAAAGGCATGTCCAAAAGACGCGATCCACTATCAGTTTATGGGAAAGCCATGTTCCCAAAAGGGACATAAGCAATCTTCCAAAACCAACATGTAACAATCAACCACATTAATATTATTTAAAGGAGCAATTATTTATGAAGACAAAAAGAACATTAATATCTATTATCACTCTCTGTGCAGCATTATCCCTCACTGCATGTAACGGATCAGGATCTGCCACCACTGAGAACTCACAGAAAACCCAGACAGAATCCACAACTGAAGCTGTGGACAATTCCAACACAAAGCTGGATGATCTATATCAGCAGGAGAACCAGATCTTTGCAGATCACCAGGATGTATGGAACAAGGTGTTTGGCATGATGAATAAAAGCGATGCTGATCCAAGCGGAGATTATGCCGATTATCTGGCCGGTATAGTTGAATCAAACAAGGAATCCTTTACGGATGATGAACTGAAAACACTTAACGATGATATTGAAACTATCAGACAGATTGAAAAGCAGATAACCGAAATCGAAAATAAAAATGCAGGATCAAAAAGCACCGACCAGAACGACAGTTCCGAGGAAATCTCACCTTTCAAAAGTTTCTCCAGCAAGGATTTTGACGGTAATTCTGTTGACGAAAGCCTGTTTTCCAATAATGCAGTAACTGTCGTTAATTTCTGGTTTACCGGCTGCAAGCCTTGTGTCGCAGAATTGTCCAAGCTTAATGAATTAAATGATGCCATCAAATCGATGGGCGGCGAAGTAGTAGGTATCAACACAGAGACATTTGACGGAAACGAAGATGCTATCAAGGAAGCCGCAGCCGTTCTTGACAGCCAGGGTGCAAAATACCGCAATATCTCCGTTGACTCTGATTCCAGCATAGGCAAATATGCCTCCGACATCATGGCATTTCCTACAACCATACTAGTCGATAGAAATGGTAATATTGTCGGAGAGCCTATGCTTGGAGGGATCGACGATCAGGCTAACTACGACTCTCTCATGAAACAGATCCAGTCAGTGATCGACGCTGATAACAAGGATAAATAATTATAGTTGACTTTAAATTGAATATACTAATGAAAGGACAAGAAGCCTTTCTGCTTTTCAAAAAAGGTCATCCGGTTTTCAAGAAACCAGATGACCTTTTCCCGTGCAATAAAATTTCATATGCTTACTCCCTTCTTTTTGCCCCCCGTCTTTTACACTTCGATTCCCATCGCACGTATTGCGTTTAAATTTTTTTCTGCGCGCTCTGCCTTTAATTGTGAAACTTCTTTTTTGGTTGCTTCATCTCCAAAAAATTTCCCATATCTTTCAATATTGTCACAAAACCGCCTTTCATACCAAAGCAGTTCCTGTTTACCTTCTTCTTCTGTCATTTTCCCTTCTGAAACACGTTGCATCACTATTCTTTTTTCCTCATGAAAATCACTTTGCACTTTCACTCTATAGGATTCTTTATTCGGATACTTTGCCGGCAAAATAAATACATCCCCATTACATTCAGTTTTTCTGCTGATATACAAATTACTAAAAGCATATAACTCTAAATAATCCACGCATGTCTTTAAATCCACCACCTTGTCAAATGCCGGAATTACATAATGCTCAATTCCTGTCATGGCAAACGCAATCTGTTCTCTGAGAGAAGCTTCATCTCCCTTTTTGATGATATAATCAACCCCCGGCTGTTCATTCTCATACACCGGTATGCCATTGTATTTCGCCTTAACATACATATCCAGATGCGTAGTATTTATCCAATCCATGCTGGCATACACAGACCGGTTCAGATTGATCTCCGGGCGGTATATACTGCCGACCGCACAGTATACCTCAAACCGTTTTTCTTCCAACTGCGGCGACAACGCCTGCTCCAGCCGATAGTTGATGACTTGAATAATCTCAGGAGTTGCCATCCTCACAAAGTGCGGATACCTCCCCTTTACTTTCTTGAACCCATGCGGTTCCAGCGTTTCCTTAAACGCCGCTTTAAGACTCTTGTCCACTTCCAATGTTCCCATTTCTCTTTCTCGCACACAACAGATGTACGATACCCCCTTTACGTTAATTGAACAATATAACTCTGACTATGAAAGTATTTTCAGTGGCTTCAAACTGTATCTCGCCATTATTTTGATTCACAACATCCTGTACTCTCTGTAAACCCATGCCATGATTATACGAATCATCTTTGGTGGTAAGGAAATGTCTCCCTGATTTACGCAGTTGACCATATACTGATAATCGGCACAATTATCAGAGCCACACTCGGCACTATCTGCTGCTCATTCCGGCTCTGCATTATCCTTCTCAGAAGACACATAAACACAATCTCCATGCTGTAATTATTCAGTCTATGCCGAATATACTGTCCTATATCTACGCCGCTGGTCGTAATCAAATCAATATCCAAGAATAATAAATCAATCGCATTTCCATCAACCCCTATAGTTAAGCAAAATATTTACATTTCAGATTACATCACCCATACCATCTTAAATCAAATGCTTTGTAGTAGGCTGCTAATCAGAACCGCCGCCATCATCTCCACTTTCAGATAAGCTCCGAGTATCACACCCGGAAGATGTATTCCTCAATGATTGCCGGTACTATTGCAAAACAGACATTCCTTTGCACCAAACCGATCATTCGCCAATTGTTTTATCAACCGGCCACGACTTTCTGAGAGCCATATAAGAGATCAGGAAGTTTGCAAGCCATCCCGCCGGCACCGCAAGCCAGACAAATTCGATACCAAAACGGGGAGCACAAATCAGGGCAACTGACAGACGAATCGCGAGGTTGACCATATTTGCAATGAGAAATGGGCGCATGATCCCAAGTCCTCGAAGGACCCCGTCGGTTGCCATCTTGATTCCCATGAAGATGAAAAAGTAGCCAATCCATCTCATATAGCCCCCAGACACCTGATATGCCAAAGCGGTTCCATCTTTGCCAAGGAATAAAGATGAAATCTGAGTATGCAGTGTTTCAATGACTATAAATGCGATGATCGCAAAGCACACATCCAACACCAACGCAGCCCGATATCCTTTTTTGATACGTTTGATTTTCTTTGCGCCAAGATTCTGAGAAACATACGGTGAAACTGCATTTCCAATGGATACAAATATCAGTGAAAAAACATTCTCTACCCTCATCGTTGCTGAGTAACCTGCAAGTGCCTGTGTACCGAATGGATTTACAACTGCCTGAACGATCATCATACCAATCGACACTGTGGACTGCTGAAGAACCGATGGTACGGCAATTCTAAGCATGAAATGTAACTCGTGCCTGTCAAACCAATCAAAACGGCCTTTATATTGGCACATACGCCAAAGAAAAATCAGCAGTGAAAACACTGCGGATATTCCCTGGGCAATAAGAGTTGCAAGAGCTGCACCGAAAACGCCCAGGCCGAGGCCTGCCACCATCCAAAGATCCATAACAATATTCAAGACAGAAGAAAATATCAAAAGACCCAACGGTATCTTTGATTCACCGATTGAATTGAACATTGTTGAAAGAATATTATACATAAACAAAAATGGAAATCCGGCAAAATAAACACGAAGATACAGCACCGCTTCATCCAGTATGTCAGCAGGTGTCTGAAGCAGCGTCATCATCGAACGTGAAAAGATAAGACCACATACACCCAAAAGTATACTCAAAACCATAAAACTTATCAGCGATGTTGATACTATTGTTTTCATTTTACTATAATCCCTGGCTCCAAAATAGCGGCTCACAAGCACGCCCGCACCTATGCCGGCACCGAGTGCCACACAAATGAATACATTTGTAAGAGCGGCACATGCGCCAACAGCCGCAAGTGCAGATGATCCGACATACTGGCCAACTATTATTGAATCAGCCATATTATACACTTGTTGAAAAAAGCTGCCCAAGATCATAGGCATTGCAAAGACTGTCAGCGCTTTAAGCGGTGCATCTGTGATCAAATACTCATCTTTTGACATTATGTTATTCCTCCAAATTGAATATTAATCCACTTGTCCTTATTTACAACAAATACCATTTTTTAAATTCACAGCCAACAAATTCTGCGTCCTCTATTGTTTCATTTTCCAGTATCACATTTTCAAACATCTACAAGTGGAATCTATAAAATTCAAAACGATGAATCAGATTCCGCCTTATTAAACAATACCCTTTCTTAATTCAAAAAGTCTTGCCATAACAGGCTTTTTAAAATGCACCGTTAATACATTTCCTTTGAATTCAAAATCAACCGGTTCCTTCTTAGGATAAATGCAGGATACTTGCATATCGTCTATGATAAATGGAATACTGTCCAATGGTATGGACAAACTATCATCTGTGCAGTTTATGCCGGCTTTCATGTACCTGTCATTATTTTTTCCTTCCATTTGCCGCTTCCATACTGCAAGATATGCTTTGTTTTCAAGCTGAAGGCCTCCGCATACCCACATATCCTCATTGTCAGCAATATCAATCGGCCAATAAGGTATCGCATATTTGATATCCTGACGAATCGTCTTATAACAGGCAATTCCCTCTTTCACTAATGCAAGACGTTCCGGCGGAAGTTGTGCCAAATGACCACTCTGATGAATACGAAGCAGCATGGCATTTATCATATTATAAATTACTTCTTCCTTGTCTCCCTGGCGCATCGGATACGACCAGACTGCCGCCTGTTCCGGAGTAACTCCTGCCACAGCATTTGCTGCTATCGTCGCATAATTCCGGTAATCTTCCTGATCCGATGTAGACTGAATACTATATCTGGAGAGCAACGCATAATCAATGCGAAGGCCTCCGCTGGAACAGTTTTCAATTACCAGATCCGGATAACGTGCAAATACATCATCAAGCCAGTTTAGATATGCTTTTTCATGTTCAAGCAGTCCCTGCCCCACACTTTCCGCGCCAAGTTCAGTACCTATGCCCGGTTCAATGTTATAATCCATCTTGATATATCCCACTCCGTAATCTTTGACTACCCGATCGATCACTTCATTGACATGTTCGATGACTTCCGGATTTCTAAAATCGAGCTGATATCTGCTACGGTCATATACACGCTTTCCATGACGGATAAAGAACCAGTCATCCGGAGCATTCTTTGCTTTCTCACAATTGATTCCCATCACTTCAAGTTCCAGCCAGACGCCCGGTATCATTCCCTTTTGACGAATGTAATCTGTTACTTCTTTAATTCCATTCGGAAAACGCTCCCTGCTTTCCTGCCATTCGCCGACACTGTCCCACCATTCTCCGGGAGCATACCAACCGGCATCTATCACATAGTATTCACAACCGCATTCCGCAGCCGCATCAATCAGCGGAAGTTCTTTCTCCGTTGTCGGATCACCAAACAGGCAATTCATATAATCGTTGAAAATAACCGGTAAATTCTCATCATCTTTATTTGGTCTTCGAATCATACGGCGATATTTTGTCAGCTCACCCATTGCTTTTTCAAAGCTGTCATCTGCCACACCCACAGCAACCGGTACCGATTCAAATGATTCGCCCGGCGCGAGATTTTTGAACCAGTGAGACTGTACTTCGGTCGGTCCGCTGACACAGACATAAAAATGCGTATTCTGATCACTGATCTCATAATGCCAGGAACCGTTATGTTCAATCTGCCAGAATAAGCTTGTATGTGCCTCTGTATTTTCTACATACCCTAATGGTAAATACTTCTTCGTAGACCAGTTTCCGGTATTCGATACTTCAAGCACCTGTGAAGTACGCTGGTATACCCCGGGTTGTGTTTGCGCCAGTCCTACATCTCCGAACTTATATTCTTTGATACTCATCTCTTTCTGCCATCCATTATAAGGAATGCGCACTCTCATTTTCGCATCGGAATTGCTTTTTCCCTCTTTTTCAATTCCTGTATAGCAAAATGAAGATAGATATTCCAGACACTGTGTACTATCGCCTTCATTGATTACTTTATTGACCATACGAACGATAGAAGTGCCCTTATAAAACTGCATTCTTGTTTCTACGCGGACATGTGTCTCTTCCTTATCTTCCTGATAAATGGTTATCTTACGTCCAATCTCATTCCAACTGTCTTCCATCCCCGCATAGGTCAATAAATATCCCGGTGCTGTACAAATATGTTTATTTCCATGCTTTTCATATGGGCGATTATATCCGGCAAGGTTTACCTGTACAAGTTGAAAAGCCTCATCGATAAATTGCTCTTTTCTTACCAGATCTTCTGCCTTACATTCCTTTCCAAATTTACAAATATCATTTTCATCAAATTCTGCTTTTGAAAAATGCAGCAATTTGATCTGATTTTTATCTGTAATTCCAAATACAATATGAATTCCGTTTTCATTGATTTTGATGTATTTCATTTTTCTCCTCCATGCAATAAATTTGCAATATGCTTTTTTGCACATCGCCCTATCCACTAGAACTTTTATCGGAAAGCCGATAAAATAATCATAACAAATATAATAATATTCCGCAATCTCCTCACACCACAAATAGAACTCCATTTCCAACAACAAAAGGGACACTCCCCAATAATCTCTCATCGGAAAGTGTCCCTGTTATTTTTCTGTTATTTGATTTCCCTGTGAATCAGGTCAAATTACTTTGCGTTTCTGTAGATGATATCGTTTCTTCCAGGACTTCCTATTGTTGCACCGTACTCACCACCATTGGATAGATTCCGTGATCTGGATCCTTCAGTGAGCCAAGCTAACCCTCAAGAATGATGTTCTTCTGTACTATAAATTACCTGTAAACCGATCTTTGCATATTTATCTGAATAGAATGGAGCGATTCCTGACTTTGTTGATCCGAATGACTTGCCAGCAAGTCTCTCCTCCTCGTATTCGTCGTCATCTGCACCTGGCACCTTAAAAATCATTCAGATTACTTAACAACACTCATCTTCATAGGCGACCATTCCGAAACATAATTCTTTCCTGAAACCTTCTTATATGTACGTATTCTTACATAATATTTTTTCTTTAATGTTAATTTTGTAAGCGTCTTTGACACGATTGTATTCTTTGTAACTGTTATAGTCTTCGCTCCTGCAAAATTTGACTTTGTTGCGTACTGAATCTGATAACCTGTCACTTGTGCAGTCTGCCTTGCCCACTTAATGATTAGGTTACCTTTTTTCGGTGTCATTGAAACTAATTTTGTTTTCTTTGGTACGATTGTAAATGTCTTTGTTATTGAACCATTATAATTGCCTTTAAATGCAATCATAACTTTGTAAATGCCAACTTTGGTACATCCTACCGAATATCTAAGTGTATAATTACTAGACGCTATTGTCTTTCCATCCGCACCTACAACAGTAATCTTAGGAGTCTGCTTTCGTCCGTTATATACAAAACTTGTTCTACTAATTTTCACAGTCTTTGGATGGTACACAACTGTTTTTGACGAAACCACTCCACAATTCTTACATTTTACAGTAACAAGCCCATTTCTAGATACAGTTGCTTTTGATACAGTTTTTTCATAAACATGTGCTTTCTTTGCTATATTTTTCTGAGCAACTATAACTTGACCACATACCGAACAATGACTTCCTTTAGTAAGGCCTGTGTTTTTACAAGTTGCATCTATCATTGGATCATTAACTGCAGTATGATTTTTCATAGGAATAACTGTTACATGCTCAGTCTTAGCACATTTTTTACAATGAATTGATTTAAGTCCGTCCTCTGTACATGTTGCAGCCTTGTCTACTGTATAATTCTCATTCCATACATGTCCCGTTGCTGGAATAGTTTCAATTTTATCCTGTCCGCACACTGTGCAATGATATGCCTGCTCGCCCTCACCTTCACACGTTGCGACTTTAATTATTTCTCCTTCATTCCATGTATGCCCAAGAGCAGCTATAGATCTGCTACCTTTTGTTTTTTCACAATTTTGACAATGTATAGACTCAAGGCCTTCCTCTGTACATGTTGCAGCCTTATCTACTATATAATTCTCATCCCACACATGTCCTGTTGCTGGAATAGTTTCTGTTCTATCCTGTCCGCATACTGTGCAGTGATATGACTGCTCGCCTTCACCCTCACAAGTTGCAACTTTGATTATGTCTCCCGCATCCCAATTATGTCCCAAGGCCGATATAGCTTCTTTATCCTTAGTTTCCGAACATCTTTTGCAATGTATGGATTTCTCTCCATTTTCTGTGCATGTTGGTTTAGTGTCTATAGTATACTCACTACTCCAATCATGCCCCCTTGCTGGAATTTCTATAGTTGTCCTTTTTATCTCTGTTCCGCCTAAGCTAGCATAATCAACTTTCTCATATGAACCATTTTTTAAACACGTTGGTTCTATTCTATTGGCAATTTTTGAATAAACTCCATCATTATATGTATATTTCTCAACCGGAATTGTAGTCTTATAAACTACCTTATTATTTAACCATGAAGAACTATGCAATCGCCATTCTAATGTAATCACATTATCATCACCTATATCCAACGAGTAATCACTAAACTTGCCAAAGCTCTGTATATCAATCTGTTTTCCATTTACAAACAAATATAATGTATTTAACGTTATGCCATCCAGATACAATTTTCCATCAATATTATATGCCTCTCCATTTGATAACTTATAGGGAATAGCATATGTAACATTTGATGAAATTACAATGTTATTAATATGATTTTCACCTTTTAACAATACAGAACCTTCATATTCATCAAGTGTACTATCTACAGCTGGATCAACTAAATGCCAACCATATATTGCTTCTGCTGTTACATTTTCAATAACAGCTGTTCCCATAACATAAATTTTTCCCTGTACTGTAACATCGGTTAAAAAAACAAGAGCAGAGTTTCCTATATACAAGTCTCCATCTATCACTGTTGATTTCACTTCTTTATCATAATCTGATATTTCTGTTACTCCCTCAAGGTTATAATCATCATCATAAAAGCAAAAATAAACATTATCAATATTTTCTTCTGTTGCAATATTTCCAACACAATCTGTAGCCTTTATTGACTTAACTTCCCATTCCCCTATTAAATCATTATCTTCACTAGATGATATAATTCCACAATATAAACTATCACTTTCTGAAGTCATTTTTATCTTGATAGTTTTGTCTAGTGATGTATTTACTATATCAGCTTCTACTGACTGTACTCCACTTTCCTGATCTAATACAGAAACATACAATCTATTTATATCAGTACGTGAAACGCGTTTATTTTCCCATCTCAATGATTCAATATTAATAACAGGGCCTTGACTATCAAAAATAGTACCACTAACACTAAAGTCTCCTGCAGATAAATCAATAGTATTTTTTTCATTTGATATTTCCGAATTATATATTATATTTGAATTGCCATAATCATCTTCCAACTCAATGTACCAAATTTTCCAATCTCCATTTTCGCCATAATCCGAAGTTTCGAAATCTCCTGAATAAATTCCATCACCAACTAATTTGGTCTCAATAACTTGTTTACCCAATGATAATGGCTTTCTATAAATAACATAAGCTTTAGAAACGATATTCTTATCATACACACCCATTTTTATAGTTAGTTTTTGATTTTTCATAATATTCTTTGTAGACAATTCAATTGTATTAACATCTAGAATTGGTGCGCTTGCATCTTCGCAAACTTCAAACATCACATTTTCATAATTAACACATATTCCCGGCACCAAGCCATAGTATGCATTTCGCTCCACATAAATATTTCCATCAATATCTTCTACTTTTATCATCTTAAGATTATATAAACCAAAATTAAAATCATCTGTAATTAATATCTCTGCCTCATATGCATCATTCTCCTTATTATATTTCATTTCTATCTCACTTGTAGTTTCATTTTGCATGCACTCATATTCAATTATAACACTAGCTATATCTGATTCTCCCTTTGAGACTCTTGCACTATAGATTACACTACTTCCTTTTTCCACCTTATTTTTATCAACATTTACACTGCTACTTTCAACCTTTGGTCCACAACTTTCATTCTCAGCAAGTGCCTTGACTGGTAAAATAAAAAAGCAAAGACAATACACCAACACAAATATTATTTTTCTCATAATAATTTCTCCCATTTACCGTCCATTTACCTAATTTCTCATTTTCATAAAACTTCCAACAAGCTATTATTCTAATTACTCACCTAGCGCTTTTCATAATACCTTTTATTTATATTAACTTTCTTAGTAGAACCATCCATAAATGTTATAGTTGCCTTTGATATTCTGATACTATAAACACTATAATTATAAAATACCGGATTCCATGAATACCAATCACATCCCCATTTTTTTATCGGTCCAATTATTCTCATTTTGGCATATGGATAACCAGTAATCTGGTTGTACTCCAGGTCACCAACCCTATTATAAAAATACAAATCAAAGTCTATGTATTTTATCGTTTTACTCCATTTATTCAGTATCAAAAACTCTGGTTCAACTCCACCAGCTGAATCAACATAAAACTGTCCTAATTCAAACGGCAAAAATGAAGCTGCACTATTCACTGTTCTAAAACTATATCCATTGTACCCCTTATTCTTCTTACATATAAGAAGCTTATAATTTCCCTTCTTTAGGGTAATTTCATAATGAGTTTCTTTCTTGACTGTTCTTTCCCATACCTTCTGATTCTTTGAATTAAATATGGCACATTTAAATGTACTCTCCGGAAAGAACGAAAATATTATTTTAGAAGTTTTCATAACCTGAAACGGATGGGATATTGTATCTCCATAATTATTATTTGTATCTCTTCTATCCACATACCATACAGTATCTGCCTTCAATAACTTCTTTCTATATGTTCTCTTAACTGTATCATAAGTTGTATCCTTTACTGTAACTAAACACTTTAAGGTTTTTCCCATAAATTTTGCGGTGATCGTTGCTTTACCAGGCTTTTTACCCGCAATCAAATTACCAGAAGTTCCGACTTTAACTACATTTCTATTTGATGAACTCCATGTTATTTTCGCAGAACAATGATAAACCTCTAAATAATCCCTTTCGCCAAATCCCAATATCATTTTTTTTGAAGAAATTGTCGGTTTTCTTATCTGAACTTTACACTGCAACTTGTTTGCACCAATTATCGCATATACATTTGCTGTACCAGTACCCTTACCACAGATCTCACCTTTAGAATTTACACTTACAATTTTATTATTCGAAGAACACCATTTGATATTTCCCTTGGAGTTTCCGACACGCAGAGTGTATTTTCCTCCTATGTTCAAAGTAACACTATTTTTGTTCAAATACGGAGTTTTTACTGTAATTTTACAACTATATTTTTTCCCAGCATAAACAGCCGAAATCATTGCACTTCCTGGCTTTATCGCCTTCACAATTCCAGAACTACTAATAGTTGCTATCTTACTATCAGATGTAGTCCATGAAAGATTTATATCTTCTGGTCCAATATTCTGATCATTCTCATCACTCAGTATTAAATGAAGCTGTTCTCCAACAACCATATTAGATGTGGATTTATTAAGTGACTTATCTTTGTACTGAGCTATCACCGAAAATATGTAGTCAAATCCCATATATTCAGCTGGATTACTAATTTCTATCATATATGCTCCAGCGTTTAAATTGACAGATAATGTTTTATTGGTGAATGATATTGAACCACTATTTTGATATACAGACTCCCCTTCTGAATTATATATAGACAAATCATAATCCCCATATGTTCCTTCTATTCCATATTCTTCATATATATCATAATCATCATCATATCCTTTAAATATAATTTTTACACATGCGTTTTCTGGCACTACTATTCTAAATGTCTGAGATTCTCTTTCTCCGACTGTTCCATATCTTGTTTTAAGTATAGTTTTAGAAACAGTAGCTGCACATATAGGAATCTGGCAGCATATTATAAAACAGCATACAACAATTAACACCATACCAACTTTTTTGATTTTTCTACTCATACTCTTCCCCCATTTCTTATGTTTACAGCAAAAAAACATTACAGACTACCCGTAATGTTTTGTCAGGAAATGCAACTGGCTACCATTTTACAGGTCCTATAGCTTTGCGTCACATCCTTTCGAATGCTTTGCCTAATTATATTATTGTCTTATAATATCTACATGTTATTTATTATATATCTTTCTCTCAATTACATCAAGTCATATCTTATACATATGTGTATTAAAAGTGCCAGGTGCACATGAACATATTTATTTATATTTTGTTCATCTCTCATTCATCTGCACCTGATACCTAAAACAGGCTCTGTAATTAGTAGAAAAAGCTCAAAAAGTGAGAATTACACTTATTTCACTTTTTACACTTACCATCACAGAGTGTAATGTCATAAAGTTCAGAGATTAACTAGGCACGAATGGTTTACCGTTTACAATCAAACTCAGAAAATAAAACCTTTTGTTGCATAATTTAACATTACAAATAAATATCTAGGTATTACTCGTAAACGCTCCATAGCTGGTACCTACCCATCTTACCCCAATTTTGCGATAATTACTTCAACTAGTTGGAAAATAAGAGCGAAAAATCCAAATATTCGGGAGGTAGATTATGGCAACACGACTTGCTATTCGGGAAAAGCAGTTAGAGACCTGGACTGCGATTATTCAGGAATGCAGGAACAACGGTATGAAAACAAAGGACTGGCTTGCTGAAAATAACATATCAAAGGATCAGTATTACTACTGGTTCAAGCAGCTGAGACTTGCGGCGTGCATGCAGCCCTCTGGTCCTCAACCAGAATTGCCAGTTGAATCGGAGAAGCCACAGATAGTCAAGTTGGAGTGCGCTGATTATCAGAATAACCTTGATTCATGCAGCAATTCAAAGATAAGGATAAACCGCGGTAGCATACACATAGAAATCGATGGTGGTGCTGCTCCCGCAGTGATCCGCTCCATCATGGAGGTCCTTGTAGATGCTGAATGATGCAGTTGGTTTTTCTGAAATATACATAGTATGTGGCAGAACATATCTGAGGTATGGTATAGACAGCCTTGCCGGAGTTCTCAGATCCCTTGGCATAGAGAACCCTTCAACAGCGGGTACGCTTTATCTATTCTGCGGAAGAAGATCTGACAGGATCAAGGGCCTTGTATGGGAAGGTGATGGATTTCTACTCCTGTACAAGAAACTTGCAAATGGTTCATTTCAGTGGTCGCGCAATGCAGGCGAAGTTAAAAGTCTAACACCAAAACAATTCAGATGGCTGATGGAGGGGCTTACTATAGAACCACAAAAGGCAGTTAAAGAAGTATCTTTCGAATATATGAGCTGATAAATATTTGTGCATAATGGAGAAAAATATATCTTGTGTTTCTAAATCCTAAAGAGCTGTCAAAGATCATCAAAATACAAGTCATACATAGCTGTATTAATTAATTTCAGTCAGATAATGGAAAAATCATCTTCAATCATTTCTAAGATAAAAGACAGCTTACAGACACTATAAAAGCGTATTTATTCATAGTCATTATGACGAATAAGTGACGCCATTGAATTAGCCAATTCTCAGCATATAGAGTATAATAGACCTCAGGAAACGGAGGACTGTTATGGCAAAGCTATATGATGAGGAACAACTGAATAAGTTTGATAAAGAGACGATTACCCAGCTGTTTCTTATGCAACAGGATCAGCTGACAGAGATAGATAGAAAGCTACAACTGGTAATTGAACAGCTGGCAGTATCCAACCGTAACAGATATGGAAGATCTACAGAAAAAATGGAAAGCAGTCAGCTTTCTTTTCAGGAAGTAGATGGTGAACTGGTCATCATCTTTAATGAAGCAGAAGCACTGGCGGATGAAAATGCCGATGAACTTACAGAAGAAGTGATACAGAAGAGATCAAAAAAGCGGAAAGGCAAACGTGCCGAGGATCTGTCCGGACTTCCAAAAGAGATAATCAACCACGATCTCAGCGAAGATGAACTTAGAGCATTATACCCTGACGAAGAATGGAAGAAACTGCCTGATGAAATATACCACAGATACAGCTTCACTCCGGCAAAGATCGCACTAGAGGAACATCATGTTGCTGTATACTCGGGGAAAAAGACAGAACATATGGAAAAGGCAAAACATCCGGCTTATCTGCTAAGAGGCAGTCTGGTATCCCCGTCACTGGAAGCAGGTATAATAACAGGGAAGTATGTGAATGCAACTCCGCTTGCACGGCTGAAAAAGCTTTATCAGCAGTATAATGTACCAATCACCAGACAGAACATGGCAAACTGGACAATACTCTGTGCAGAAAGATACCTTTCAATACTGTATGATTATCTGCATAAATATCTATATAGATGTCATGTGATACAGGCAGATGAAACTCCTCTTCTGGTAAACAAAGATGGCAGGCCTGCAGGAAGTAAAAGCTATATGTGGATATATAGGACAGGGAAATATCAGACGGACAGGCAGGTAATACTTTACGATTATCAAAAGACAAGGAAGGCTGATCACCCAAGGGAATTCCTTAAGGATTTCAGAGGAGTATGTGTAACAGATGGATATCAGGTATATCATACACTGGAAGAAGAACTGGAAGATCTTGAGATATCAGGCTGCTGGGCACACAGCCGCAGGCGGTATGATGAAGCAGTTAAAGCACTTCCAAAAAGCGAACAGAAAATGAGTCTGGCCTATCTTGCCCTTTCGCAAATACAGCAGATCTATCACTAAGAGGCTAAGCTTCAGGATATGACACCGGCGAAGAGACGAAAACATCGGCAGAAGTTTATCAAGCCACTTGTAGATGCGTATTTCAACTGGATCCGTATAAACATAGATAAGGTCATGCCCAAGAGTAAGACTTATAATGGGATGACTTATTCAATTAACCAGGAAAAATATCTCAGAAGATTTCTGGATGACGGAGAGGTTCCGATAAATAATAATGCCGCAGAACAAAGTATCAGAAGTTTCTGTATTGGTAAAAAGAACTGGGTCATATGTGACACGATAAATGGAGCCAAGTCCAGTGCCATAATATACAGCCTGGTAGAAACAGCAAAAGCAAACAAACTCAGACTGTATGAATACTTTAATTATCTTCTTACAGAAATCCCGGAACACATGGATGATAAGAACAATGATTTCTGCGAGGAACTTCTGCCCTGGTCAGATGAACTCCCTGCAGAATGCAGGAAATAATACAGAAATAAAGCCGCTCAGACGAGCGGCTAATTATAGTGGGGATACCCACGGCGGAGCGTTTACTATTTCTCTTCAATATTATCAATGAAAACACTTTGGGAAGATAAGATTAAGAGAGAGTATGACTCGTTCCAAGTCACACTCTCCCTGTTTCAAAAACGCCTATTTTCAAACAATTCCTTTTCGTTATCCCCTATTTATGCATTAACATCCTTTTTCTACACTATTCTAATCGTCAGCTCATGAAGAAATGCTTGAAAACTTGGAGAAATATTTTGATCTAATTCCAACATTTTTCCAATTCTATCAGCCCATTCAGCCTTCATCTCTCCAATTAGTCCATATGAACCGGAGGACTTTTTCTGTAGTTTATTAGCACCTCCGGGATATATCATATTTGCAAGTATTTGCCATGTATCTCCTATTTCGTCTTGAACGTAATCTTTAATTGCACTCTTTTTTACATTTGGATATGCTTTTTCGATTGCTTTTATATCCCCCAACAACCAAGCTTCCATTTCCTTAACCGCAATACAAAAAGCATGATCTATCAATACATTATTTTGCTCCGACAACTCTTTAAGCTGTTTTTGAAATTCAGTGTGATCTCTTTTATCGTTATCCAAAACAACTATAATAACTGCTCCTGGCAAGTTACGTAGCTTTTTATCAAACGCACGAAGAAACATTGGCAAGTCATTTAACAATTGACCTGTTTTTCGCTCGATTGCAGTCCCCTTTTTGGGTATATGTCCAATTCCTTTAAATGCTCTCGTGTCATAATCAATATATTTATCACTATAACAAACTTTTAGTTTATCCATAACATGGCACACTAATTTTTCAGTTGATTTATCCTCAATCAAAAATTGAACGTACATTAAGCTACTCCTTATCCGAAATATTGACTATACCACATATCTCCCAATTCAACGCCCTCATTAGCCAGCTCTTGCACAAAATCATACTCAGATGCACGTTTCACTGTTGAAAACCCACTTTCATCTTTTGATAATACCCATACATCATCTGGTAAAAGTGTGTTAACAAAAAAAGGACTATGTGTTGTCACAAATAGCTGCTTCACGTACCCATTTCCAACACTTTTCTTCATTTCCTCTGCAAGTTTTCCTAAATAGTGATGATATAAACCATTTTCCGGTTCTTCTATAAATACAAGCTGACGCGGATTCTTCTCATGCAACAAAAGATAATATGCAAACAATTTTAACGTACCATCAGACATTCTTGGTGAATAAAACGGTTCTTCAAATCCCTCTTCCCAAAATCGTAATGTAATCTGTCCGTTTTCTAACTTAAGAGGCTCTATCTTTCGGATTCCTGATAATTTGGTTTGAATTTCTTTCAATACTTTCTCAAAATCTTTTTTATTTTCACGATACATATACTGGGCAACATTATTGATATTACTCCCAATTCGGTCTAAATAAGGTGCTGGTGCTGATGTCTGTATTTTTCTTGCAGCATCCGGGGAAAAATAACATAAATACCAGCTTTTTAAAAATTGTAAAAACTTTTCAATACGGGAATATTGCTTCATTGCACCCAAAGTTACAATTCCAGGTTTACGAATATCTGTCAATTCTACTTCTATCTTTTTCCCTGTAATTTTTCCATCATCATCCTGCCCTCCTTCTGTTCCTTCAAAAGCATATCCTTTACCTTCTTGTAAATGCAAGAAAGAACGAGGCCAGCCTCTTTTTTCAATACGCTGTCTTAATCTCTCCTCTTTTACATAAGGCCTTCCCATATTATCAACATCAATGTCTAATTGATATGTAATTGGTTTTGTATTGTACGTCTCTCTATAATATATTTCAAAAGATATCGGATCTTTTGCCCCCTGAGAAATCAGTTTTTCATATCCTCCACGATTACCTGCATCACAAGCCGCTTCTACCCCCATCTCTAAACAATCAGCAATAAAGCCAAATACATCCGCAAGCGTACTTTTACCATTCCCGCTTGGGCCAATAATTGTCACTAAATTACTTAATGCTTTTTCATTCTGATGAGTGCGTGTTTTTCCTAATATCACATTCCTTAATGGACCATAATTTTTTATTTCAATTCCTTCTATTTTGCCCAATTTTCGGCCTCCCAAAACTCTACTGAAATTTACTGCCTATACCTATATTTACTCATAATATTGTACAATATCATCTGATATTGTACAATATTATTATAATCATTTTACAGAACATTTAAAATCTTCACCAAATAAATTTCTGATGGCGGGGACCATTAATTATCGTTCTGCCAATCTAATTTGATCATTTGTACAACGAGTTTTCACATTGCCCCCATCCGCCAAAACTTTTATCGGAAAATCCGATAAACTAATCATAACAAATATTACTTTGTTCCACAATCTCCTTACACCACAAATAGAAATCCATTTCCAACAACAAAAGGGACACTCCCCAATAATCTCTCATCGGAAAGTGTCCCTGTTATTTTTCTGTTATTTGATTTCCCTGTGAATCAGGTCAAATTACTTTGCGTTTCTGTAGATGATATCGTTTCTTCCCGGACCGTTTGAGATCATGGTGATTGGGAATCCGATATGCTCTTCAACGAACTCAATATACTTTCTGCAGTTCTCTGGGAGATCCTCGTACTTCTTGATTCCTCTGATATCTGTCTTCCAGCCTGGAAGTGTCTCATATACAGGCTTTGCTTTCTTGAGCTTTGATGTTGTTGGGAAGTCTGTTGTAACCTCACCGTCGATATCGTAGCCTACACATACCGGGATCTCATCGAGATATCCAAGTACATCAAGTACTGTAAATGCAACGTCTGTTGTTCCCTGGATACGGCAGCCATACTTTGATGCCACACAGTCGAACCAACCCATTCTTCTAGGTCTTCCTGTTGTTGCACCAAACTCACCGCCATCACCGCCGCGGCGTCTGAGCTCATCTGCCTCGTCGCCAAATATCTCACTTACAAACTCGCCTGCTCCTACTGCGCTTGAGTATGCCTTACATACAGTGATGATCTGCTTGATCTCGTATGGAGGTATACCTGCACCGATGGCACCGTAAGCTGCCAGAGTTGATGATGATGTAACCATAGGGTAGATTCCGTGATCCGGATCCTTCAGTGAACCAAGCTGACCCTCAAGAAGGATGTTCTTGCCCTCCTTGATCGCCTCATAGAGGTATGCTGATACGTCACATACATAAGGAGCAACCATCTCCTTATACTCCATGAGTGTGTTGAATATATCATCAACCTTTAAGAGTGGCTTATGATACAGGTTCTCAAGAAGAACGTTCTTCTGTACTATAACTCTCTCGATCTTCTCCTTCAGTGCTTCCTCATCAAAGAGCTCGCTTACCTGGAAACCGATCTTTGCATATTTATCTGAATAGAATGGAGCGATTCCTGACTTTGTTGATCCGAATGACTTACCTGCAAGTCTCTCCTCCTCGTATTCGTCGAAGAGAATGTGGTATGGCATAACCATCTGTGCTCTGTCAGATACAAGGATCTTAGGCATTGGTACATTTCTGTCTGTGATGGACTTTATCTCCTTGAAAAGAAGAGGGATATTGAGTGCAACACCGTTTCCAATAATACTTGTTGTGTGACTGTAGAACACTCCTGATGGAAGTGTATGTAAAGCAAATTTACCATAGTCATTGACAATTGTGTGACCTGCGTTGGCACCACCCTGGAATCTTACGATTATGTCTGACTCCTGGCCTAACATGTCTGTGATCTTACCTTTTCCTTCGTCGCCCCAATTGGCTCCTACAACCGCTCTTACCATAATACTTTTCCTCGCTTTCGCAGCATTTTGAAATATTTTCTGATATCCGTATTGTGGCTGTTCAAATGCTTCTGTTTTGCAAATTACTCACAAGCCAGATAACCACAATACTTTCTTATTATAGCACTATTATGTCATAAGTAAAATCAATATTATTTATATTTATTATAAGTGTATCTTATATTTATCTTTACATTTTGCGGAAACCAACATAAACTGTAAATACGATGGATTTTGTCCACCTCAAACACCATTTTACTTATATTATATATGCATAATTTTTTAAGCAAAATTATTTCAATCGTACCATTATAGAACGGTAAAAAGTCCTTAATTATTTTGCAATAAAACATATTGTTGACACACACATATTAAACGATCTCTATTGAATCTGGAGGAAATTATAAATGAACATAAATTTCGAATATTACAAGATCTTCTACCACGTTGCCAAAGCATCCAGTATATCCGCTGCAGCCAGAGAGCTGTGTATATCCCAGCCAGCCGTAAGTCAGGCGGTCAAAGCTCTGGAGCAGGCGATCGGCATAGAACTGTTCATCCGAACCAAGAAGGGCGTCTCACTGACAAATGCCGGAGAGATCCTCTACTCCCACGTCGCAGCGGGATATGAATCCATCTCCCTGGGTGAGCAGCAGCTCTTACAGCTCCTCCACATGGAGACCGGCGAGATAAGGATAGGTGCAAGCGATATGACACTGCAGTTCTATCTCCTGCCATATCTGGAGCATTTCCACCAGCTATATCCGGGGATCAAGGTTCATGTCACAAATGCTCCGACTCCCAGCACGATAAACCATCTGCTCTCAGGCAACATAGACTTCGGTATCGTCACCAGTCCTCTTCCCGCCGATCCTCACATGGAGATCAAGCAGGCAAGGGAGATTGAGGACATCTTCATCGCCGGACCAAGGTTTTCATATCTTCAGGGCAAAACTCTGGATTACCACGAGCTTGACGAGCTTCCGATCATTTGTCTGGAGCATGACACAAGCACACGCGCATATGTCGACACATTTCTGAGCCATGAGGGCGTGACTCTGCAGCCCGAATTCGAGCTTTCTACCAGCGATATGATTGCCCAGTTCGTCATGAGAAATCTCGGCATCGGCTCCATCATGGCAGACTTCGCCCAGAGCTATATAGACCGCGGCGACCTGTTCCGCCTGCAATTTAAAAAGCCCATACCAAAGCGTCACATGTGTATCATCAGTGACAGGCGCCGTGGTATGAGCGTTGCTGCAAATAAACTTATGGAGTTGTTGTAAGAATCATCCCCACACCCATATACCATAGTAAAATAGAGCATGTTCGTCCATTTGAACACGCCCTATTCTTATCACATATTTCTATAATCTGGAATCAGTTCATCGCACAGCCCTGTCTCTTCAAGCAGTTCTCTCGATGAGTCGCCGTAAATTCCAACTATATATCCGGCTCCGGCTGCCGCCGCTGCCCGGATTCCCGACGGTCCATCTTCTATGACCATGGTTTCTTCCGGCACTGCTCCGATGCGCTCCATGGCCCGGATGTACATATCAGGAGCCGGCTTAGCATTCATGGTTCCATCGTCGTATGCGCACAGCGTTATGTCAAACCATCTTCCGAGATCAAACTCTTTAAAATAGAATGCGAGATTTGTCATATTTGACCCTGTGGCTATGTTCATATTTATCCCCTGTTCCTTAAGTTTATCAAGGTATGCCACCAGGCCGTCCACCAGCTTGAAGTTTGCAGTATCTTCCATGTACATCTCTCTGTACATAGCCTCCTTCTCCTCGGTAAGTTCAAGTATCCTCTCCTCGGTGAGCGTGCCCTTTCCCATAAGGTATTCCAGAATATCCTTGTTCGTGTGCCCCAGCACATGATGCTGAAACTCCTCCGTGCTCATCTGTCTGCCAGCAAGCTTCTCCGCATAATCCTTCCATGCTATCTCATGATACTTTCCGTCAAATATCATTGTGCCGTTCATGTCAAATATAATGTTCTTTATCTTATTATTCATCTTATTCATCCTCACTAAGCAAATGCTTGTATGTTCCGTCTATTCCTATCGCTCCAAGCGGCGCAGTCACCACGATCGCCAGCACAGCAACCGACAATACTATATTACCACATGCCAGCCCTGCCGCAAGCGGAACTGATCCGATGGCTGCCTGAACTGTAGCCTTCGGAAGATACGCGATGACACAGAACAGCCTTTCCTTCCATGTAAGTGATGTATGTGCCACGCAGATCAGAACACCAACCATTCTAAATGCCAGTGCGACAAATATCATAAGGAGCGCCGGAAGTCCTGCTGCCAGGGTGTATCTGATATCCACAGCCGCACCCACAAGCACGAACAATATGACCTCCGCCGCAAGCCACAGCTTTCCAAATTTCTGTGAGAGTCTTCCCGACACCGACTCTGGACATTTGAGTTTCAGGACACATGCCATAGCCATCACCGCAAGGAGTCCCGACACCGACACCTTTCCCTCAAGCCATCCCTCTATCGCTATAAGCAGGAACGAAAATCCCAGCACGATGATGACCTTCATGCTGTTTCTCACGCAGTGTTTCCTTGCATAGGAAGTCTCAAAGAACAGATAAAGTCCATATCCAACGTCCACGCCAAGCAGTACTCCAAGCACGATGGATATTGGTATATTCACGAAATCCATGACATGAGCACTTCCGCCCTGCGCCATGCTGAGAAATGTGGTAAAAAGCACTATGACAAATATATCATCGCAGGACGCCCCCGCAAGTATCATCTGCGGAATCGCCTTGTCAGTTCCGTACTTTTTCTCTATGAGATTCACCATTCTCGGAACAACGACCGCCGGTGATACCGCGCCTAGCACCGCGCCCATGACCGCTGCCTCTGTGCGGTTTATTCCAAGTATAACAGGTGCGCACAGTATATATCCGATGATCTCGAATGATGCCGGAACAAATGATAGCAGCACCGCCGAGCGTCCCGACTTCTTCAGATCC